>JAAZON010000662.1 GCA_012797725.1 SAR324 cluster bacterium
AGAGTCTTCAAAACTTTTGTCCCGACCGCGCGTGCGGTTTCAAAACCAAAACTTGGGTGGTCATTAGGCAAGATCAAATCGTTATCGATTGTCTTTGGAACATGGACAACTTGGATATTGGGATATTGCTGGCTGACCTGATGGCTCAAATATGCAGAACCCTCTCCTCCAATCACTATGAGCTTGTTAACATCATGGACTTGTAGAGTTCTTATGAAGGCCTCTTTGGTTTCATTGTGATGAAAGGGATTAAATCTTGATGTCCCAAGAATAGAGCCGCCTTTAGCTTCAATCTCTGCAACACTTTGAGGATTTAAAAAAGTCCAAGAATTTGGTTCTAGTGATGATGCACCTCTGAAGCCGTTCAAGAAACCAACAGTCACAACTCCCCGGTTAGATGCCTCAAGCACCGCTGACCATATTACCGTGTTAATTCCAGGAGCAGGGCCACCACTAACGACAATACCTATTTTACCCGATTTCATTTATTTCCTCTCCCTCCGATCAATTCAGGCTCCAAAAATCTTATTATTTATTAACACGTCCCATAGCACAAACGGAAGATACAAGAGCGGGGCGCTTGGCAAAAACTAAGCAAGCCACCCCACTATGAATTTTAAATAAGTTCTTTGCTAGAATATATAGGAATAGCCTATCATCAAACCTATGGAGCTATAATCTGCACTAGTCTGTTCGGTAGTACCAAGAAGCAAGCTCTGCTCATTTGCATTTCCGAAATTAGCTAACTGCTTATAATCATCTGAGCTACCCCAACTATATGTGATACCCAAACCAAGTTCAGATCTTTCATGCTTATAAATCGCCCCTGTTGTCACATGATAGAGATCCCACTTTGAGATTCCTGGTTGAAAGCCACCAAACTCAGCAGGCCCTTCCTTATATGCCGAGTAATCAGTTCTGAAACCAATGAAACCAGTCCAATCACAGGAAAGCTTTTGCTCTATACCAGCCGCTACATTAAAGACGGGATCTGCTTGGTATGCCACTCTAAGGAACTCTGCACTATCCCATCCAGGAATCGCACCTGTTGGACGCACAAAATCTCTTGGCTTCGGCATTATGACATTATAGCGATTTTGTTTGAAAAAATACTCTGCGGAAACCCCTGCCTTTGTTTGTTCTGAAAAGGCATATTCAACACCACCAGAAAGAGAAGCAGGAGAACGCCAAGTGGCATCAAGCCCATCTTGACGATCGCTTGCAACAATACTCTCCGGGATTCCGTCTCCACTCATATCAATATTCTGTATTGTAAGATCTCGATATACAGTTCCATCTCCAACCAAATCGAGACTCGGAGTTGTTGCTGCGAAGCCCAATTTCCAATTGCCGATATTGCCAGCAACGCCCATTTTCCATAGTAGACGCAAATTCCAGTAATCCATCGTGTTAAAAGTGTCAGTAGATGCAACATTAGTCGAAAATGCCTTATTTACTGCACGTGCTGCCTGAGTCGCGTTTGTTTCTTGATCCCTAAGCGCCAGAAAATTCGTAATTCCCAAGGCCCACGAGTCGTTTACCTTGTATCCATAGCTTAGGCCACCCCAATACTCCTGCAATGTGTTATCAACCAAAACTTGTCCAATATAATCTTCTGGTCCAGGGAAGTACGAATTGTTCATAACATCCGCTACAACATCGGAACGAAGCGACGCGTTCATGCTCATTGAGTTTCTAGTGAGGAACGACCATCCAAGATAGTGGTCCGGCGCATTGTCAAATGTAAGTGTCCCTGCAACCAACAACGGAACTACTGAAACCTGATCAGAGTCCAAGTTCTCATTGGTTCCAGCGGCATTATTTAGTTTGAATGATTCAACCTTATAAGCATTGGCATTAACATTGATACTTGGATCGCTTACGAAGGGTAGAGCTCCGGGATTATAAAATCCGGCACTCGCATCACGTACTCCACCTACAACAGCTCCACCCATTAGGTTGGATCGCAAACCAAATTGATTAGTCCAATAATTATTATCTTGCGCACTCGCGCTGTTCAAAAGTAACAAGGCTAAAACTACTAGACTCAAGAATATTCTGGGCCATCGCATCTTCATATAATAGTCTCCTCCTATTGAAACCATTAGTAACAACGAGGGAAGTCCATCAGAAAATTTCCGTTTTTTCAAGGGCTTAAAAAAATTTAGCGGAAAAACTAAGCTGTTCAAAGGACTTCTGCTAACTGAGTCCCTATTAATTATGAAATAGACAAAAAAGCTAGAGTTTCTAGGTAGATACCTCCTGGGGGTCAAAACCTTGTTCCTAACCATAAGTTACTAAAGATTAATACCCCTGTTTGAAGCTCTGTTTCGTAAGCCTCACTTTTAGCGACACAATAAGATCTTTGGCAAGTCTACTTGGCCCAGCTCAAAAAGCGAATGGAAGCATTGGTCTCAACAAGAAGCTGCGCTTTCTTATCTTCTAGATTAACAACAAACAGCTTGAAATGTTTCTTTGAATCACCATTATTGGTGAAGGCAATAAATCGATCATCAGGCGACCATGCCGCATCATATTCCCGCCCGGGAAGCTCTGTAATACGACTATCTTTATTTGTTTCTAAATTCCGCAAATAGATATCAACAGACTCAAAAGCGCCATATGAATATGCAAGTCTTTTCCCGTCATTTGAAAAGCGTGGCCTGCAATAGGTTTCCACTCCTCCGAGTGGACAGTTCTCTTTTTGACTATCCAAGTTGAAAAAACAAAGATCCCATCCTGGCCAGAAACGATCCGTGGAGAATGCAATACTCCTACCGTCACTTGACCATTGTGG
>JAAZON010000663.1 GCA_012797725.1 SAR324 cluster bacterium
AACCTTCAATTGCCCTTTTATTCAGCCCCAATGCCCAAGCACTTCTTGATGCAGCTATAATGGAGTAGGTGGTTTTCTTTCGATCTGGCAAAGCATCATAAGTTGAGAGAGCCTTTAAATGTTCTCCTTTTGCTGTCAGTCTTTGAACATCAATGGGATGTTCTGCATTGCTATTTGCTGCTGTCGTTAGGAATGCAAGACTTGCTACAAAAACGAAACAACTCATTTTGCGAAATAGATATGACTTCATATTGATCTTCGCCTCCACTGAGAGCACTTATTGGCAGAAGCGACCTTCGTCTTCAATACAATCCAGGTTGCAATTTAGCTTGTCATCTAGACTTTTTTTCTTAATCTTTTCCACAAGCGTTGTGCGATTTAATCTCAATAGTTGAGCTGCTGCCTTTTTGTTTCCATTAGTCTTCGACATTGCCATTGTGATAAGTCTAACCTCAAAATCATTCACAAGCTGGTTAAAGTCGATGCCTTCAGGTGGTATATCTTGTGGTGCGTCAAGACTTGGCAAAACATTTTTTGACTCAATCATATAGTCAGGCAAATCATTGATGCTGATTTCTTCGCCATCACACAATACAGCTAAGCGCTCTATTAAATTTTCAAGCTCTCGAACATTGCCTGGCCATGCATAGTTCAAAAAACACTCTTTGACTCCCTGTCCGAGTCGAATTGGAGGTTGTTTGAACGACGTGCAGGTTTTTTCAATGAAATAATTTGCAAGTAATACAATGTCAGAACCCCTATCCCTTAGTGGGGGTATTTCAATGGGCACAACTTGGAGACGATAATAAAGATCTTCCCGAAATCGTCCTTCACGAACTTCCTTACGGAGATCCTTGTTTGTTGCAGCTACGACACGAACATCAACATTGACGGAACGAGTTGAACCAACTGGTTCGACTATCTTTTCCTGGAGAACTCGGAGAAGTTTGACCTGAAGCTTCGGACTCATTTCTCCGATTTCATCCAGAAAAATCGTGCCCCCATCAGCCATTTGGAAGCGTCCGATGCGTGAACTCACTGCACCGGTAAATGATCCCTTCTCATGGCCAAAGAGTTCACTTTCAAGGATCTCCTCAGGAATCGCTGCACAATTAACAGGAACTAGTTTGCCAATACGTCCACTAAGCTTGTGAATGGCCCTTGCAATGAGTTCTTTCCCAGTTCCACTCTCACCCAACAACAACGCAGTAGAGCCACTTTTAGCTACCCGTTGTACAAGGTTAAAAACTCTCTTCATTGCCGGAGCTTCACTGACTATCCCAGCGAATGAGGTTTGGCGTAGTGCTGCGCCTTCTAAGATGTCGGGGTTTGCTGATAAAAACGAAAATTCACTAATACTTTCTGCGCTTGTCGCGTTGACTTGCATTTCTCCACTCCTTGGAAAACCTTCCTATCCCTAGAACCCACTGCCACTTCTTGAAAACCTCGGTCAATGACCTAACAAGAACTTCGCCAAAAGAAAAAAGCTGTCGATGCCAGAAATTGAAAACCTATTTGTTACCCAATCAAAGCATCCAACAGAACCTGACATTCTCATGACATCGACAGGTGGCGTGTCAAGACTATGGCAAGGACCGTACCAAGCCAAAACGATGGCGTTAATAATTTGACCCTGTCATCCGAACTTTTTCGCATGAAAGACTGATATCGTTTTGATATTTTTAGGAAAGAGAATGCCTGATTTATGTGAGTAGTGTCAGAAAATCGCCCTATTCCAATTTTGAAAGACCATTCAGTGTCAACAAAGTTGTACATTTTTCTTCAGAAGAAAGAGCAAATGCTATGAATTATTTTCGCAGTTCGTTCATAGTCTAGATTTTTCATTCAACAACTATCTAGTCTTTGGGCCTATCAAGTTGATCTCACGTGCTTCATCGGCTCGTTTCTTCTTTTCACCAAATATCTGAACAAAGGCTTCATGTTACATTTTTGAACAAATGATATTTAACAAAATTATTGAAACCTTGGTGGGCCTCCAATGCATCCAAGTTTTTCCTCCTCGGGTCCCAGTACGCTCCAAGCACTGAAATATATGTAAAAATCATTAAAATATCCCTTAAACAGCAAATTTTTTTTGCTATCCAAGTTGCGTTAGTTTACAGAAGTGTTACAAATGAAGGAGGTGTTTTATGTAGCTCAGTTGCGACTCATAAACCCACTATGACAACCAAGATAAGAAAAAGAAATCTTTCAGATCTCAAAGGCTCAACTTCAGTGAAGACCTTTGACTTTAATCTTGAACAGGAAGTTTCCAAAGCCTTACTCCAACTCCCTCCCGAGCTTGATAAGCTGCTATCTCATCGCTTTGGGCTTGGAAGTGGTATTCCCAGGTCAATTGAAGAAGAGTCGCTTGAAACTTGTAGCCTGCCAGAAGAGATTAGAATGAAAGAAGCGCAAGCCTTGCGATTATTAATGGGTTATGGGAAACGCATATCCTAGCGATTATTGCAAAAAGACTTGACTTTTATCCGTCAAGAGATTTTTCAACGCTATTCCCAATGATATTCTCAAGGATTCTGCCTTTGCCTCAATTTCATGGGCTTTAGCGCGCAAGATCGTTTTGTAAAATATACTATCACCCGAAAGCTCTATCCCCATATGTTTCAATATTCCCTGGCGAGCTTCGACCTGCTCAATCAATTGCTCCACAGTTGGAAGCCAGATAAAAGTTGCCCGCAGTTCTGATGGGGTCATTCCTTGTGGATCAATTAGAATAGAGACTGTTGCCTTAGTAAATCTATCGGAAACTTCATCGCCTATTTCAGGCTGCCAGATCAGACCTGCTTCTTCAAGATCTTCAGCAACAGTTATTAATGGGAGATAAAGTGATTCTGACATTCTTGTTTTTCCCACTCCTTCTAATGGGAATCTTTCGGCTTCTTTTAGAAATACTAAAGACAAATTTAACTATAATATTTTGATGCTGGAAGAAGACGGAGAGACGCTAAAAATAACGGAGGAATCCTAAATACTTAATTGAGAGAAATACTGGATTTACCGACAGCATTAACTATTCATCAAGTGTGTCAGTAGCTTCGCCCTCCGAATGCAGCCCACTATTGTCATCAAGAAATTGAATGGACTATGCCACCCACGCGGGGCCCAGGATGTAATTTTGCTTAGGTTAAGGACTATATCCGTACTTATTGAGCAGTTACGAACGGTAAATCTAAGTATCTGCTTTTTCACCTTTTTCGACTGCAGATTCCTCTTTATTCTGCTGTGGGGTCGCAAGTTCCTCTGTAGCCTTGGGATCAGCAAGAAAATAAATAGCAGCTCCTAGAATTAGAGCCAGAATGAGCAAAGAAAAAACTAGCTTAAAGGCAAGAACTATAATTATTCCAAATACCAAGGCAATTACAGCGGCCTTCTCCCCATTCTCCTGCACCCAAATACGAAACTTCACCCATGAATCTCTGGCCTTTTCAGACCATTCTTCACGGCTGTTTGCTCTTACAGATTGCAGGAATTCTTCAAAGCTGTTCATTTGCCATCTCCAAAATCAAGACCCGTAAAAACCAACTATTAATATTATACGCCAGCTACCCATTGCAGGGCAAAACAATTATTGACTACCAGTATTTCTCGATATGGATATTTCCAGCCTGCAGTTTAGAACTCAGTTTAAAGCCCCTTTGCTCAAGGATCTCCTGCACCTCAGATATCATATTAGGGTTCCCACAGAGAAATGCATGAGTGGTAGCTGCTTGTAAGAGTAAGGAATCTTCAGAAAGTAAATCCTGTACATGCCCTGTAGGGATCTCTTCCAAGCATTGCTCTCGACTCAGAACAGGATAATAATTAAAGGATCTTTTCAGCTCTGCAAGATTCCGTAGCTCCGCCTCGTAAGCTAGATCCTTTCTAAAACGTGCTCCATGAAACAAATGAATCTTTCTCTCTGAGTTCCATATTGAAGTATCACGAAGCATCGACATGAAAGGCGCTATTCCTGTTCCCGTGGCAACAAAGACAAGGTTTGCTGATTCTGGAATTCCTTTTAAAGTAAAAGTTCCAATTATTTTAGGTGCAACAAATATTCTTGCCCCCGGATT
>JAAZON010000664.1 GCA_012797725.1 SAR324 cluster bacterium
AAAACTCCATTACAGCTTGGTAGACACATCCAGCTTTTCGTATCCAAATTTATTCACAACATGATAAATAGTGGAATTTAAGCAAAAAAGTTTCTTTGCAATGAAAAAAATACCTGCGCCACGCGCTGCAACAACACACCGAGACACTCATATTTGTTTTCTGGGTTGAAAATTATCGCCTCATTCCGATGAATTACAGAAATACAACTGCTATCTCAGAAAAAACGCAGAACTCAGGAGAAAATAAATGCTCCAATAAGGGACTCAGAAAGACTGAGTGTCAAGAAAGAGCATTAAGAAGAAAAGCGGCCCAGCCATCTTTTTCTTCTGCTCTAAGGCATGTCCAATTGCCCTCCATGAAGGCATTGAAAACTGCATCTTTTAGGTCATTTCTAATACCAGAAAGAATCAAGCGAGATCCTGTGTTAGAAAGTGCTGAAAATTGCTTTTGCATTGCGATTAATACTTCTGCGTAAATATTTGCAAAGATTAGATCGTATTTCCTGCAAAAAAGTGCGTCTATCTCTCCAGCGAAAATTTCAATATTTTGACAATGATTTAGGTGGATGTTTTCTGTGGCATTTCTTAATGCACAAAAATCATTGTCGAACGCAATAATCTTGGAAGCATAGAGTTTCTCACAAGCAATAGCGAGAATCCCACTGCCAGTTCCAACATCCAAGGCTGTTATTGGAGGATTTTTACTGATTTCTTCTTGCTGCAAAAGTTTCAAGGCAAGCTCGGTACTTGCATGATGCCCCGTGCCAAAGCCGGTGCCAGGTATTATTAAGATTTGATTCTCAGAATTGGGTTGCATTATCTCTTCAAAAGCTTCGGAAACAAGCCTTATTGTAAATTTTTCAACAACTCTCGTTTTCCAGACGTCTTCACATAAAGCAACCCAATTTTCTTCAAGGAGCTTTTCGATTGATGAAAATTTGGCGCCTTGCTGCACAGCCTTTTTAATATAATCTCTAGCTTCGGCCTCTGTGCAGTAAACATAGCAGGAAAGGAAATCAGAAGATTCAATCTCAGCTCCACTGGCGCCAGATTGAATAAGTAACGCAGCTAATTCATCAGGCTGAGCTGCCTTTAGCTTTATCTTCCATGATTCTTTGGGCACGATTTTTGCAGCAATTTAAAAAGGAGTTTGCGACAGAGCTTATGCTATTACTTTTTTAATTGCTGACTCCAACTGATCCTTTGGTACAGCACCAACCACCCGGTCAACCATTTTGCCATCCCGGAAAAATATTAAATTCGGGATCCCACCAACATTATATGCATTTGGGGTTTTGGGATTGTGATCGACATTAACTTTCACAATTTTAAGTTTTCCAGCATAAGAGCTTGCTAAATCTTCAAGGACTGGCGCAATGCTCTTACATGGCCCACACCAAGGTGCCCAGAAATCTACAAGTACAGGAATTGTTGATTTAAGTACTTCTGTATCAAAAGAGCTGTCTGAGATCTCCGAAATATTTTCTGACATTTTAAGTTTCTCCTTTTTGGCCAAGGTCATTAATCATTTATTGAATGAATTCTTATCTTAACTCAGGATCTTCGCTTGAGACAATTCCTCAGGCCGGCTTTTATTTTTTGTTTAAGTAATTTGAACCTTTTTTCGATTATAAGCGTCAAAACTTAAAAGAGCTTTAAATTGCTTAAAGCAGCAAAAATGGTTGCCAATATAACATATTGAAAATACGAGGTATTACAGATCAAAAGTTAGATCATTGAATTTTATGTTATACTTTAAGTGGTTTAAAGCAAGTTGGGTGCTTGAAGCCCAGGATGAGGAAGGAGCAAGATGAACGAAAGCAATAAAGCCAAGCTTCGAAAAAATGAGAATATTGGTGATAAGTTGGTGATTAGTTATACTGTTGATTCTTTTGCAAATGGAATTGCTTTTGGTCAGAGCAAGTTAGAATCTAGCAGTGATCCTAGAGATGTCTTTGCGCTTAGATTGCAAGACGACGTTGAGGCGTTAAGGTTAAGAAGTCGCTATGTCTTTCACAAAGAGAACCCCCTTCACGAGTTGGAGAAATCCCTCATGCGCCTTTCGAATCAGGGTATTCTTCATAGTGCAACTATTTACTTTGGTGTGACTACAGATCCTTTTTTGCCTTTTGAGAGTAAATTTGATGCTAGTATGAAATTTTTGGATCTTTTCCAGCGCTATACGCCAGGTATGCTTATTGTGCAAACTCGTTCGCCTTTGATAGTGCTGGCACTTCCAGTTTTAAAACGCCTTGGGCGCCATGCATCAGTGACAATTGGAATCGAAACGCCATGTGAAGATGTTGTCAGGCATTATACACCAGCTTTACCTAGGGTAAGTGAGCGTTTGAAAACTGTAAAGGCGCTAAGAAAGTTTGGCATAGAGGTGACATTGCAAGTCCATCCGGTGCTTCCATATGGTGAGTGGCGGGAGGATGCTAAAAGTTTTGCAAAGTTGCTCGTCGAAAATGGCGATTTTCTGCATGTGAAGGCGCTAAGTGACGGCTCTGAGCAGCTTGAGAGGCAACTTAAAGCTTCTGAAATTGTGCGTAAATTGGCCCATGATAGGTGCTTTTATTATCTAAGGCGGGATGCAGCTGTCCCTCTTATTAATGAAATTGAAGCAATTGCTTCAGATAAACTTTTCATGCCTCAAAGACTACACCTAAAACCTAAACAAATAGAATTCTTTGCTGCCTAGTTTTCAGAATCGTGCTTCATCTTCTCACCTCGGTCCTCGGCTGCCTCTCGGAGAGGCCCCGGGGACCTCTTTCTTGTGTTCGTTCATTGGGACACACCACTTTCTGCATTCTGCTTAAGGGCTAACGGCACTTAGACTCAGTTTTTTCCACTCACAGCAGTCTGCTTAACTGGCCTGTCGGCCTTCTGGTTTTAGCTTTTCTGCCTTACTGATTCCGAAGACTGCTGGTTTGTTAACTGAATATGAATATCTGAATTTTCAGTAATTCTCAGATTCCTGATTTTGTCTACGCTCACGCTGCTTAAATAGGATTTATGTAGCCGTTCATGTCATTGGAAGGGCACATAGTGCCCGTGGCAATCTCATGAAGTACTTATACATGAGATTGCCACGCCCCTCGCCGCGCTCGGTGCTCGCAACGACGTTTAAGTCTCTAACCTTGCCCCTGAACCGATACGGAATTATCAACATGTGGATACATCCCTTCAAGTCCCCCCCCCTTTATACTATTACTAATTGTAGACAGTATTTAGAACTTGACAAAGCAATTCTCAGACTCCGCTAGCGGTTAGCCCTGAGGCAGTAGGCTGAAAAGCAGAATCGGGATCCCGATGACGAACCCAGTAGAAACTGATTAATAGCGCCTATCATTGCTGTTGTAACGATAATCATCGCCGCCGTATCTATAATCATCGCTACTGTAGTAGGGTTCTCCTCGCTGTCGGCGCAGTTCTTCTATCTCTCGTCGCTGGCGTCTTAGTTCTTCTTCTTGTCGGCGAATTCTCTCCTCTTGGGACTCGTTAGTGCTCTCTCTATCCTCCATAGCCGCACCAACTAGGCCACCTGTTAAGGCGCCAAATCCAGCGCCAATGGCAGTGCCCGTCCCGGTGTGATGCACCTGATCTCCTACAACGGCACCTAATCCGCTTCCAATTGCGGCTCCAGCAATTGCACCTTGACCGGTTTTTGACATGCCAATATCAGAGCATGAGCAAAGAAAAGAAGAAAACAACACAAAAATGGCCGTTTTCAAGTATTTTTTCATAAATTCCCCAAGAAAAAACAATTTTTTTATAACATCTATCTCAGGCTTTGATCCATTCAAATGCAAGCGAAAGCAATCTTTAAACTTTACATATATTGATTATAGCGATTTTAAAGATCCTGAACCAGTACCAACGACAGACATTAGAAGACGTGTAGCTAATTGATCTGAATAGAGAATTCCGGAATTAAATTTTTTGCTAAAGGAAAAAATATCAGTACCCGAAAACATTTCTTAGAGGTTGATGTAAGCGAACTGGTAGAGAGCGGTGTTGTGTCAGAGAAAAAATGCCTCGCCTGTCTTTCGCACTTTCAGCAAAAAGATTTGCCCCTCTCTTAAGTCATAGTGCAAAGCTAATAAGAGAGACTGCTGTTGGTGTACCAAAGGCGACTCAAGTAACAGCAGCATTTAATTAGATGCTGCCATGCATGAGCATTGGTCAATTTTCAGATGCAAAACCATTGAGAGCCAGATCCGAATTGCTTGAAGTGCGTTTGCACACTCTGCAAGCGCTAGTATTCCATGCTGCATTTGCAGCAAGGGACATGGCTTTTAGTTCAAAATGCAAGGTTTGGGAAATCTCATTTTGATGAGACGTCACGCCCCATGCATTGTGAATGAATCGCTACGAGCATGTTAAGCGCAGTTAGCACTAAGGCCAAGGACAGGCCAGGATCTGGTAGGTTTAATTCAAGGAGGATAAGAAGATGGCAATTACAATAGGAAATAACATAGTATCTTTAAGTGCTCAACGTCGTTTGGGTTTGGCAACAGATGCGTTAAGCACTACTTTTGAGCGACTCAGCTCAGGTCAAAGAATAAATAAAGCAAGTGATGACGCAGCAGGTCTTGCTATTGCAGATTCTTTACGTGCGGATCAGCGTATTGCCACAGTTGCTGTTAGGAATGCCAATGACGGTATTTCAACAATAGCAATTGCAGATGGAGCTCTTGGTCAAATAGGCTCGACTCTGAGTCGTCTCGGTGAGTTGGCTGAACAATCAGCCAATGGCGTGTTTTCAACTCAGCAACGTTCAGCACTTCAAAATGAGTTTGCAGCACTTGGTTCTGAGATTGAGCGTATTGCCTCCACAACTACCTTCAACGGTGTTAACCTGCTTTCTTCTGGAAGCACCATTGTCTTGCAGGTTGGATTTAACTCTGCTTCGACATCTCAGATTCAAATAACAAATGTTTTAGGAACTCTTCAAGCACTTGGTCTTGCGAACACAAATAGCTCAGCAATGAACTTTTCAATCAGCGGTGCGACTATTGAATCTGGTCAATCTGCTTCGAGAGCAGCGCTTGATGCGGTAAACAGTGCAATTGCTTCGCTTTCTCAAACAAGAGGCAATCTGGGAGCTGCGGAATCGAGATTGAAGGTG
>JAAZON010000665.1 GCA_012797725.1 SAR324 cluster bacterium
ATTATTGAGATCACCACGTCACCCTTCGGGTTCCTCGTGATGACAGGTTGGGAGTGAAATATTGTTCCCTCTAAAGCGATTGTCGCTATGACAACATAGAATCTCTAAGCTGAAACCTTACTTTATAGAGTCCCACAAATCCTTCCATTCTGGATTGAATGCATTGATGAGGGCTATTTTTCTTTTTCGGTTCCCCTTTTTGATTTGCTTTTCACGAGCAATGGCAGAATGAGCTTCAAAGTGATGCTCGTAATAGACTAATTTTTTTAGGTTATAGCGACATGAGAATCCTTTGAATTCTTCATAACGATGCTGAGACACTCGGAGTATTAAATTACTTGTAACCCCCGTATATAGCACATTGTTATATTTGTTGGTCATTATGTAGACGAAAAAATTTTTTTCCATATTAGAGTATCGACAATTTGCGTTTGAAGTTGCCTATTTTTTTGATCACCACGTCACCCTTCGGGTTCCTCGTGATGACGAGTTGGAAGTATGACAATCGCCTACAACGTGGCAATTGTTTTTGGCGTTTTGAGACTACTCTTTAGCAACAGTGGCAACTTCAAAGAGACAGCTGATATTCCTTGACTTTGTTCAACAAAGTCTTATAGCTAACACCAAGAAGTTTAGCAGCTTTGGACTTGTTTCCCATTGTCTGGCGAAGGGTTTGCATAATGAGATCTATTTCTGCTTTTCGCACAGCTTGCTCGGCAATCGCAGGCAATGTTATGCGCGCTTCGTTGATTGTATCAAAATGAATATCCAAGCCTAAACCTAAATGCTCAATTTCAATAAGATCATCTGAAAGAATAACAGCTCGCTGAATTACATTCTCAAGCTCCCTAGTATTTCCAGGAAGGGGATGGCGTCGGAGAAAATCCATTGCATCTTTTGAAATCTTGGGAGCAGGTCTTCCGTTCTTTCTTGCAAAGTAATCAATGAAATGCCGGGTGAGCATTTCAATATCATCTGGACGCTTCCGAAGAGGAGGTAGTTGGAAACTTATAACTGCAATGCGATAATAGAAGTCTTCACGCATATGGCCCGTCGCTATGCAATCTTCCAGATCTTTATGGGTAGCTGCGATGATTCGTGGATTTACCTTAACAGGGGTATTGCTGCCAATTCTTCGAATCTCTCCTTCCTGCAAGGCTCTTAAGAGTTTCACCTGAAGCAATGTTGGCATATCTCCAATCTCATCGAGAAAAATAGTGCCCTTGGAAGCATATTCAAACAAACCTTTTCGATCCTGAGTGGCGCCGGTAAAAGATCCTTTGCTGTGTCCAAAAAGCTCACTCTCTAGTAATTCAGATGGAATCGCAGCGCAATTTATTGCAACGAAGGGCTCGTCTTTTCTCTTGCTGTGTTCGTGTATAAATCTTGCTGTTAGTTCTTTTCCTGTGCCGCTCTCCCCTAAAAGAAGTACCGTGGAATCGACTTGAGCTACCTTTTTTGCCTGTGACAGGATTTTGAGAAACTCAGGATCTTTGGTTTCAATAGATGGACTTTCCGATGTGAGTTGAATGGGTTCCCGGTTTATAATCCGATTATGCGCAATCACATCCTTAATATTGGCACAAAGGAATTTTGATTCAAAGGGTTTTGAAATAAAATCATTAGCTCCGGATTTCATTGCATCAACAGCAAGTTCAATAGAACCATATGCAGTCATGATGATGTAAGGAACCTCGCTCCCATTGTTTCTGAGTTCTTTTAACAATTCCAGCCCATTCATTTCTGGAAGCTTAAAATCAGCGAGAATGCAGTCGTAGGAATTCGATTTAAGAAGAGGAAGAGATTCTTCAGCGCTTGCAGCGGCATCCACTAAGAATCCTTCCTGTTCAAGCACCGTAGCAAGTACGTCTCGTAGTGAATCGGTATCCTCAACGATAAGCAGTTTGTGCATAAGTAGCCGTTTGTTTCCGCCTTTGTGCGAGTACGAAATCTACTCGTGTTCGCAATACCTTCTGGTCGGGTTCTCAATAAGTTATAGAACACTGACCAAAACTTCGATCCGGTAAGTTTGCATTAATAATATCGGTGAATTAAAGACATAACTTAAATGCTTCCTGGGAGCTTGTTTTCATAGGGAAAAAAGAGATCAAGCTATTTTCTGTCGTTTTCTATGAACTAAGTAGAAGTCGGAAATTTCAATTTTTGCAATTTCTGGTTAGGATGTCAGGTCAAGGATAAGTGGCTTGAGATTAGCAAACATGGAATTTAAAGAGCGCCTAATAAAATCAACTCTTGCATTTTTAATTATTGCTTCTCAGCTACTGCTCGGTGTTCCATTTTATTTATATGCAAACAATGCAGATGAATTCTCAAGCGGATTTTTGAATATACTTCAGAAGCTTCTCTTTTATGGACTGCCATTAAGCCTTGTTTTGGCATTGTTACTCAGTCTTCTTTGGTTTCCATTGTTCAAACGACTTTGTGCAGTTGTTTATGGGGTCGGAATCTGTATTTATCTCCAAAGCTCATTTTTAGTTTGGAAAGTTGGGCAGTTGGATGGAAAAGAGATCAACTGGAGTTTTTTCGGTTTTGAAGCTGCATTAGATTATCTTGTATGGGGAGTGGTCTTATTAGCTTGTCTTGTCTTTAGCGCTCAAGTGTTTCGCAGAGGGGGATTGATCTTTCTTGTAATTTTGACAGTTCAAGTGCTTAATACCGCGATCGTTGTGCCTTCATTTTCTGGAAGCTGGTACACAGCACGAGACTTGAAAGGGGTAGATGAATTTTACCGCTTCTCTCCAGACAAAAATATAATATTCATTGTTTTGGATACTTTCGAATCCCCAGCTTTCTCTCACATCATAAAGAAAGATGAGTCTTACAAGGAGCGGTTCAAAGATTTTATTTATTACAGAAATACACTTTCTCCTTTTCCCACAACGTTGCCGAGTATACCTGCAATTTTAACTGGCATTCCCTATGATAATAATCGCCCAATCAAGGAGTATATGAAGGAAGTGCTGGGAAAAAGTTCCCTTCCAGGGCTTTTGAGATCGAATGGTTTCCAATCTGATATCACAACATTGTCTCATTACTGTAACTACCTTGACTCGGATTCGTGTATTTCAATGGAGATGGCAACCAGTAATGACTATGGTAAAGTTGAGGACAGAGAAGCAGCCAAGTTAATCGATGTGGTTCTTTTGAGAGCTGTTCCTGGCCAACTCAAGAAGTGGATCTATAATGAGCAAAACTGGCGTGTTCAGCAGAATTTTGCTAAGCGCAAGGGCCCGCGTCCTCACGTTGTTACCATTGAGTTTGTTGAAGCATTGCAAAGATATGCAAAAGTCAAAGCCGGAAAGCCAACATTTAAATTCTTTCATCTGATGATACCACATCTGCCAATTCGACTTGATGCAGAATGCAACTTTTCAACAGAATACCATCAAGTCACAATAAGAGATTTCACCATGCAGTCTCGTTGCGCACTCCATCTTGCAGACATGATTTTGCAGACTTTGAGACAACTCAAAGTGTACGATCAGTCTGCTATTTTTATTTTCGGAGATCATGGTTTTACTCTGAAATATTTTAAGACTCCTCCTAACAAGCCGAACATTGCAAAGGCACTGCCTCTATTATTGGTGAAGGGATTTGGAAGTCAAAAAGATTTCACAATTTCAGAAGTTCCGGCCGTGCTTACTGATTTGCCAGCTACGGTGCATGATATGCTAGGGCTTAATGTAGACATTTCTGGAGCGCGTCCACTGTCTTCTCTTGTAGATGGTGAGATGCGAGAAAGACGTTTCTTTAGTTATAAATGGAAAAATGACAACTGGGCGGAAGCCTATCTTCCGGAATTAAAAGAGTTTATGGTGCGAGGGGATGCCTGGGATGTGA
>JAAZON010000666.1 GCA_012797725.1 SAR324 cluster bacterium
AGCTACAGGCTCTAGGGAGTAAACTTACCTATAGCTCGCCTGAAGAACACGACAAAATGATGGCTGTGGTTCAAGTTCTGGTGCATTTTAACACCATAGTAATGGGAGAAACCCTCAGAGATAGTGGTATTTCAATACTCGACACTCTTAAATTTACAAGCCCAATATATAAACTAGAACTTTCGCTAATTGGGCGGCTTTTTGCTCAAGATCCGACTTTATATGCTGAGATTTTATTTCAGAATCCTTATAGCAAAAATATGAGAGAGCTTTTCCTTAAAACTGCGAATAAATTTTCTTGCCTTTTAGATAGAGAGGATAGAGATGCCTTCAAAGAGCATTTTGTTTTTGGAAAAGAATACTTCAACTATTTCGCAGAAGAGTCCATGCAGCTTTCAGATCGCATTATTGAGGAAGTTGTGACCAATAGATTACTGATTAACGATCACCACTAAAGGCCATAATAGGAAAGAACAGAAACGGCAGAATGGCTGTGCCTACCGCGAAAAGATCCCCTTTTCCAAAATTCTTTGCAATACAAAAATTTACACTTAAGCTCCAGATAATTCCACCTATTCCAGGGAGAAGAAACCATAGAACCCACCACCCAGATTTCCCAGCTAAGTTTGAGATCAGAATTAGGTTGTAAATAGGAATAACAACTCCAAAACCAGGCAATCCACGTCTTTCAAGAAGTATCCACATTGCAATTATGTTAATTAAACTAATTACTATCGTGACAATCAGAACTTTTCGACCTATATCACTACGAAGAACTTTCACTAGACGATCATAATCCTCAGGTGGTGAACTTTTCGAGTATCCACGCACAAAGCCTTTAGAAAAACTATCCCAAACCGTCCCAGGCTTCTTCTCATTGCTTAATTCCACCCCCTCTTCCATGCTGTCTATTTGAGTATCCTCTTCGATGTTTGTTTTACTCTCAAAAGCAGATGAAAATCCTTTTCCAAAATCCTTGGTTTCAAGTTTGGGCGTCGACTTGCTTTGCTCTCTAACAATGGTGGGAAGAGAATGTGGCTGCGTAATCTTTTTTCTGTACTGTTCGGGAATCTTGTCCAAATCACTTACATAGTAAGTATGACCCTTGTCGTCCTTATATTTGTATACATCAGATTGGGCAGAGCAAAGATCTGGAGAAATAATGAGCAGACTAAGAAAGAGTAGTGTGGTAATTTTCCGTAAAAAAACATAATCTGCCATAGATGCTCCGTGCCTATAGACAAGACAAAGGGAGGGAAGACTGCTGTGTATTGTGATTCACGACAAGATCTTAGATGCTTCTTTGGATTATATTAGGTTCGTCATAATGGCTTAGGCGCTTTGAATCGTAAGCTTTGGACGGAATACCCAAGCAAAACAGATGGTTAGAGTGCGCATAATTGAATACTCTGAAAGCTCGTTAGAAGAATTCCAAACTGGCTATTGACGCCAACAAGCACCGTACCCCCCAGCGAGCCACACCTCATGTCTTTAAAGGCCGCCTTCAAAAAAAACTGTTTGCTCTGGGGGGGGGCTTTGCAGACTAGATTCTCCCAAAGCGTAGAGGCTCCACACTTCCCAATTTAGCAGAAAGTCATGATATTCAAAGGCAAAAGAATAAGTTTTCCCTCCCCCAAAAATCTAGCATTGTGTTAAAATCCTGCCGGAATCGAGGTCAAAAAAGGGGGGAGGGATTTATGGATTTGTCAAAACACATTTTAACATATCATTGTCTTTCTATTTTTTTTGCTTTGACTCTTAGCCAAATATCTAGTGCCTTTGCTGATGCCTCAGAAGTGACCGATTACTCAGGCACCTGGCTAGCTAAAGTCCGCAGAGTTGGTAATGACACCTGTCGGAAGAATTCTCCTACCCGCTTGAATCTTACAATTGAAGTCCAACAGGTGAACGACAGGGGGAAATTACTTGGTACCATAAGAGGGAACGGAAAGTCTCTTACTTTGAATGGCAGAACTTTCATCCGCGCCTTCAACCTCTGGCAAAACAAAACCTATAAAGCTGGAAAGCGTGGCACTTGCGTTTTACAGGAAGGGATTTATATCCCCAGCATCTCCAATTACCATTCAATGAAAGTGAACTTCAACCATAATGTAAATTGTCATGGTGGGCAGCGTTATTCTTGTCATTATACCTACAAAGGCTCAGCATGGAGAAAGAGCAACCCCTAAAAAGTGCTGGGGCCATGTGCTACCAAACATCCCCATTGTTGTTTAATCGAGCTTTAATAGGATGAGAAGGAGAAACTGAAATTAGAGTTCTAGCCTCCCCAAACATAAATTTTTGCATCGAACCGATATTCATATCAATGTTACTTCACTAAAGAACAAAGAAGTTCCTCATAAGCATCACTGACTTTCTCCCATGAATAAAGCGCTTCTGCCCTTTTCTTCGCATTATTTCCTAATTCTTTAGCTTTGCCCGGGTTATTAGCCAGATCATTTAAAAGGGAGGCGAGAGTCTCAAAATTATTCTTCTGATAATAAACGCCCACGTCCCCAAGGACTTCTTTATTCTCAGGAGTCTCATTTGCAACTACACAGTTAGCATATGCCATTGCCTCAATTAAGGCTGGATGAGTGCCTCCAACTTCAGTAGCCTGGATATAGAGATAACAATTGCTCTGCAGCTCCTCATAGGCTTCTCCAAACTGGAATCCGGTAAAGACCACCGAATCATTCGCGGCTTCCTTTAATCTCTCAATGTAAGCCTTGCCATAAGGCGCATCACCTACAACTACCAAAGGCATTGCAACACCACTTTGGCAATAAGCTTGAACAACACCTAAGGCGTTATTTTCTGGCTCCAATCGACTCACATAGAGAAGGTATTTACCAGCCTCTAGTCCAAAGTTTTCGAGGACTTTTCCTGCATCGCGATGCAAAGCTGAGGCTCCATATGGAATAACTGTCGCTTCACATGAATACTGCTTTTTATAATAATCACGTATCACATGGGCATCCGCTATGACTTTTGAGGCAAAAAGCACAGAAGCCCTCTCTCCAAGCCAATACCATAACTTCCCAAGCGCGTTCCATTTAGCCCTTTTTCTTTCAATACCATCAACGTTTACAGCAAAAGGAAGCCGTTTAAGATTTAGTATCCACGAGAAAGGGCTATTTGCCGCATTACACAATAATATGACATCAAAATCTCGCTTTGAAGCCGCAACAAAGCTGAAAAGCCCATGAAGCGGGGTCTCAAAATACTTATGAAAGATCGTTGGAACATTCAGAATCTTGACCCCCTTGTATTCTAAAGTTTCCTGGACAGTGGAGAAAAATGGTCTCCGCCCAAATACTGTCACTTGATGACCACGCGTCACAAGCCTTACAGAAAGCTCCTCCGCGAAGGTCTCAAAGCCACCATATCGAGCAGGGATACCTCGCGTTCCAAGTATTGCAATTCGCAATTTTTTGTCCATGAATAAAAATATAAGCTCAAAAACATTTGAAAGTTTATTCTGTCTGAGTTCTATCCATTAATGTTAAAGTAAATTAGAAATAAAATATAGAGAGCAAGATAAAATAGAGATGGACTAGCTCAAGCCATAAAGTGTGCAATAATAATGACAGAAATTAGATCTCAGGAAGAAATTCCGGACAAAAAACATGACATTGACCGCATACTGGACGATCAAAGCCTTAAGGCTTCCGTCGAAGAATGTGCCTATGCTTCACTAATGGTTGGTTCTGGCGAGAACTTCTTGGCACCCTATGCGATATTCCTTAAAGCTACGAATTTTCAGCTTGGACTTTTGTCTTCATTACCGCTTTTGCTTGGGGCCATATCTCAATTGATTGGGGTATGGCTTTCAGAACTCTCACCCAGCAGATTGAAGATCATACTGAGATGTGTCTTGGTCCAGTCCTTGGTTTGGCTCCCGATTTCTGTTCTTTATTTTTTTGCTGGGCAAAGCCCTCAAGCTGTTTGGCTGTTGATTCTACTCTATGGAGCCTACTTTATCAGTGGGAACCTGGCCGCTCCCGCATGGAGCAGTTTGATTGGAGACTTATCACCTGCGGATATTCGTGGGCGTTTCTTTGGCCTTCGAAATGAGAAGAGCTCTATAGTTATGCTCTTGACTCTCATAGGAGCAGGAGCACTTCTCGAAGTCTTCACATGGCTTGGCTATCGGGGCTTTGGCTTTTTGCTTCTCTTCTTTTGTGCATTTGCCGGAAGAATGGTGTCGTTACATTATCTTTCACTACATAGAGATCCCCATTACATTGTTGAGGCACATGCGAAATTCTCATATTACAAATTTTTGAAACGCTCGTTTAAAAGTAACTTCGCTCGATTTGTATACTTCGTTTCGGCAATCAGCTTTTCTGTTATGATTGCCGGCCCTTTCTTTGCTCCTTATATGCTAAATGTACTAGGGTTTTCTTACTTCACATATTCATTGATGACCGTAACAACCCTGGCGACAATGTTTCTGACGGCTAGGTATTGGGGAAAACTAGCTGATAAATACGGAAATAAAAGCATTCTTCGTCTTTGTGCTATTGGAGTCACCATAAATCCCTTACTTTATCTTGTATGGTCAAGTGTTGTCGGCTGCCTTTTTATTTCGGCCTTTGCTGGTATAGTCTGGGCAGGATACAATCTTGCAGTAAGTAACTTTCTTTTCGATGCGGTAACCCCTCCCAAACGAAGTCGTTGTGTAGCATATCAGGCTATCACCAATGCGGTTTTTCTCTTTGCAGGCTCGTTGTTTGGCGCATGGCTATTGAATGTACTGCCATCCTGGTTCCCCTTCCATCATGGCATTTGGACTCCAGACTCAGCATATCTTCAGATCTTTTTCATTTCGGTAATCTTTAGAGCAGTCGCATGTTATTTTCTGCTTTCCACATTTCGCGAAGTCCGCGAAGTAGCTTCTATTCGCCAAACTGAACTCTTTATAAAGTTTATATCAGTACTTCCCTATGTCGGAAGTAGCATAGATTACTTCTTCGGTCGGCGAAGCCGCGAGCGCAAGGCGCTTGGTAAAAGCTCCTCAGGTACCCCAACTACTTCCTGATAAGCGTCAGGCCAACAAGGATGCAGGTTTCTCAATTGCATATTTTCATCCCATGCCTTCCATACATTTTCATACCAATTTGGAATCATTTGATCTGCGTGACTAAATGTACTTATTTTCCGCAAAATCTCATTATCAGAGCGAGCATAACTCATATGATGCATAACACATAATTCAGGTGGGATACTCTCACTTTGAGGACTAGAGATTTCTCTCTTATCTCTAAATACAATGTCACCGACTTTTAGAACAACTACAGGTTGATAAGCCTCTGGAGGCTCTATCCTGAAGTGTTCAGACTTCCAATAGGTCAGCATTCTAATACGCCATGCCGGTACATAGCGCTTCTCCGTGATTAGTTTAAAAAACTCTGCTAGCTGTTTTTTATCGTAGACTTCATCTGAATCAAGCACAAAGCAATAGTCAAATCCATCTTTCTTGAGAGCTTCTAGTCCTGCATTCCGCTCTTCGGTCTCAGAACTCCACTTGCCCTTTATTAGTTTGAACTTCGATCTAGGATCCTTAATAGATGCTATCTTTTCAAGCGTATTCTTGTTGGAGCCTTTCTCTCCATTCCAGGGTCGATTCCCTACCATGAAGTAAATTGAATCTACTTTCTCATAAACTGACTTAACAGCAGCCTCAAGCCACTTACAATCATCATAAACACACATTACAGCAGCAATTTTAATCTTGGGATTTTTGAGCCTTTTGCCTTTCTGTGTTTTAGAGGCCATTGTCTTAAGAACTGCAGAGATTCTATTTTGTTGGAGAAGTTTCTGACCTTTTTTTGTGATGGAAGACTCGTCATTGAAAATCATCAGTCGCTGCAGGCGCTTCCCCCATTTCTCGGCAAATACTCTAAGAAAGCGCTTGTTTCTAGCCTCCGTATCTTCCTTGCTCTCTGGCCCTCTCCATGTAGACTTTCCTTGAAAATGCAGTACATAGGAATCCAGAGATAAAAAAACACCAAAACCTTGAAGATAGGCCCTAAGACAGTAGTCGTTATCTTCGGCTCCACCCTTACCAAAAGAACAATCAAAGTTGCCGACCTCTTGGAAGACACTCTTTGGAATTCTTACACAAAAGAACGGGGCGCTTAAAACCTGCCTATAACTCCACTGCTTACTATGATGTGCTTTTATAATGGAGTTAAATTCATATCCATAGTTCAGGTAATCGCTCAAATCCATACAGGGACGAAGTGTAAGATCACCGAATGTGTACTGAATGTATTGATTCGAAATGGCTGAGATAATGACGGGGATTTCAATCAACAGAGGCTCAAGCCAATTTTCACAAAAAATGATATCATTATTGAGAAGAAACAAATCTCCTTTTTTCTCTAAGGCCAATTCTATTGCTTTATTTGCGTTCTTCGCAAAAGAATAAGGAGAGGGATTCTGACAAAGGTTTACTCTCGGCCATTCTTTCAAGTCCTCTTTTCTTAGGCTCTTATCGTTATCGATAAGATAAAAAGTATCTTTATCAGCTAATGGAGTATTGGCAAAAAAGCTCCTAAGTGCATGGACGGTATATTCGCCTGATGCCGCTGTGCTAATCATTACAAATACATTCATAAAACACCCCGAAAAGCTCCCTGCTTCGATTGTTTCTTACTATCACATAAGTTTCAGCTAAATTACAGCTGCCTACAACTTCAACCTCTTTCCACTAATAAGCGAGACCTTTAGCTCATAGGCTACGTCTAATGCGCAATGGGCAAATTCTACCTGGCATGAGTCTTGCTTTATAACACACTGAAAGGATTCTTTAGCTTAAGATTCTCAGGGAGAGAATCACGGAATGAGTTATAAGGAAAATCAGGGTAAGGAAGCTCGGGGCTGCAAATCTAACATAGCTTTATGCATGTATAAGTATCGCAGCAACTTCACCTCAGGAAGGAGATGTACGAGATCAAGCTGTTAAAGACAAGAAGTTGCAGTCCATTTTTCTCTCCCCAAGAAATTTCGACGAAGTTCGTAGAGTCACATTTATGTTCGGTGCGAGCCATTTTGGCCTTGGGCAGTTACATTCAGATTTCGATTTTTAAGTTTAATGACTCCTGCGTAAGCGCCTTGCGGTTTGGATACCGTTAGGCGCTATTTTTATTTCTGAATAAATTGTACCCCATCAGTTTTCGAATTCCTGAAATAAAACATGCAAAGGATCTTCAAAT
>JAAZON010000667.1 GCA_012797725.1 SAR324 cluster bacterium
GTAAATCATATATACTTCATCGTAGTCTTTAGAAGTATAGCCTACCTCAAGCAATGCACTCACCTCTTCAATAGGCCAACTATAAGGGTCTTCACTCAAAACTTCATAGCTCTGCTTGGCTTCTCTTCTAACACGTCTGAAATGTTCAGAGGGTTTTTTACCAAGAACAATAAAATCGATTACTAACGATGGGTGATCTTTGGTGAATTCCTCAATAACCGCTTCCACCTTCTTATTCAAGTTAGTGTTGTAACCACCACATAAGCCTCTGCTTCCCCCAATAACTACGATACAAACTTTCTTTTTATCCTCTCTTTGTTCCATCAGGGGATGCGAGAATTTCTCCTTAGAAGATAACGCGTGAGACCTTAACTCTTGAATAAGTTGCCTTAGAGCACTTGTATACTCTCTAGTATTCACAACTGATTCCTGCGCCTTTTTTAGCTTGGCAGTCGAGACTAGCTTCATAGCATAGGTAATCTTACGGATATTCCTTACTGTCTGAAGTCGTCTTTTAATGTCTCTTAAGCCTGGCATAAAAATTTCCTGCGAGTTTGCTTTTTATTCTCAAACAGCAGCCTGCTCTTCAGTTACTACTTGTTGGTTCTGATTTGCCATATTTGTGTCCTTTCTGGAGGCACTGAAATCTTTTGCAAATGCATGTATTGCTGCTTTGAGTTCTTCGCTAACTTCCGCACTTATACCGCCCTTTTCTATCAATTTCCCCAGAACTTCCTTATGCTCTGACTTCAGTCTAGCATGAAGGCCTTTTTCAAAAGCCCCGATTTCTGACACTTCTATATCATCACAAAAGCCATTATTCACCGCAAAAATAGAGGCAATCTGAAGCTCAACGGGCATTGGTTGATATTGAGGCTGCTTTAGTACTTCAACTAAGCGCTCTCCTCTTGCAAGCTGAGCTCTGGTTGCCGCATCAAGATCAGAACCAAATTGCGCAAAAGCTTGCTTCTCTCTGAACTGTGCCAGGTCAAGTCGAAGCATTCCAGCAACCTGTTTCATTCCCTTGACTTGCGCAGCTCCACCCACACGAGAAACCGAAAGACCCACGTTGACGGCAGGGCGAATTCCAGAATTAAACAAGTCTGCTTCAAGATAAATCTGCCCATCAGTGATTGAAATTACATTGGTTGGAATATACGCCGACACATCTCCTGCAAGAGTTTCAATTATTGGCAAGGCAGTCAAAGATCCACCACCTAGATCGTCATGCATTTTTGCTGCTCTTTCTAGGAGCCGAGAATGAAGATAAAAGACATCACCTGGATATGCTTCGCGTCCTGGAGGTCTTCTTAACAAAAGAGACACACTTCGATAGGCAGCGGCGTGCTTTGAAAGATCATCATAAACTATCACTGCATGCTTCCCATTGTCTCTAAACCATTCACCTATCGCGCAACCCGAGAATGGAGCAAGAAAAGAAAGTGGTGCGGGTTCTGATGCAGTAGCAGCAACTACGATTGTATGAGCCATGGCTCCATATTCTTTCAACTTTTCAACTACCTGCACAACGGAGGAGCGCCTCTGTCCAATTGCAACATAAATGCAAATGACATCCTGCCCCTTTTGATTGATGATGGTATCAATTGCTACTGCAGTTTTTCCTGTCTTTTTATCACCAATAATTAACTCACGTTGACCACGTCCAATTGGAGTCATCGCATCTACTGCTTTCAGTCCTGTCTGAACTGGTTGATTCACCGAGCGACGTGCAACAATACCTGGCGCTTTTATTTCGATTCTTCTTCTCTCCGTTGTTTGAATATCACCTAGCCCGTCAATTGGATTACCCAGCCCATCAAGCACTCGACCGATTAAGGCTTCACCCGCAGGAACAGAGGCAATTTCTCCCGATCTCTTTACAGTATCTCCCTCCTTGATTTGAGTGGTATCTCCCATGATAACGATACCGACATTATCTTCCTCGAGGTTTAAAGCGAGTCCCTTAATCCCATTAGGGAATTCTACTAGTTCTCCAGCGGCAACTTTTGAGAGGCCATATGCACGACAAATACCATCACCTACGGAAATTACCGTTCCTGTTTCGCTTAACTCCTGCGATGGAGCATAGCTTTCAATTCTCTCCCGAAGGATTCTGCTTATTTCGTCAGCTTTTATTCCCATTGTGTGTTCCTTACACCAATTTACGAAGCAACTAAAAATTCTTTTCTAAACCCGTAGCGCGATACAACTTAGGCTATTGGATATTCTCTAAAAAACTACATCAACAGACTCTTTCGAATCTTCTCAAGGGATCCCTGCACAGAACCATCAAGTATCAGATCTCCCGATTTAATCACCAGTCCTCCTATAATTTCTGGATCGACTTCCCAAGTAACAGAAACCATAGGGCTATAGTCTGATTTCATTCGCATCAAAATTTCACCCTGCTCTGTCTCAGACAGTGGAAAGGCAGAAACCACTGTGACATTAAGCATGGCATGCAATTCATCCACCAACGCTGCAAACGAAACTGCAATTTCCGGAATGAGATACAAGCGATTGTTTCTTAACAACACAAAAAGAAAATTGACAAATCTTTCATCATCATTCCTTAGTATAGAGGACACTTCACGCAGCGCTTCCATCCTCTCGGCAAGTAAATAGGCTGGGTTTGCCAAGGCATCTCTAAGTTCGACATTGGCATTCCATGTATCACGCAACCCAAAAAAAGCCCATTTTACATCTTCAAGAGCTGCATGGTCATACAACTCAAAAAGAGCCTTTGCATATCTCTTTGCAACTCGAAAATCTGATTTTTTCACTCCAATAAACTCCTTTTAATATTAGTGAAGCATTTCTTTAAATGCTTCCATCGTGCAAAGCCGACGCTGGTAGTCATTTTCAGGTGAAATTTGTTTCAAAAGACGCTGCCGCGCAAGCAAGAGAACTCTTTCTCCCATTTCTCGCCTCAAGAGTTTTTCCGCACTGCTTCTTTCCGACGCTGCTGTATCTTTGGCTCTCTGAATTATTAAATCTGCTTTCTTTTTAGCTTCAGCTAAAATGGAATCATGTTCCATCGCTGCTTCATTCCGTATTAACGCCTTAACCTTGGAGATTTCTTCTTCAACATTGTCAAAATTATGGCGCGCCTCCCTGAGTTTCGCTTCCGCTTCTTTCAATTCTACAGAAGCTTTGTCGATCCCTTCAGCAATTTTATCTCTGCGCTCGGCCCATATTAGTGGTACTTTTTTTCTAAGTAAAATGTAAAGGATACCAAGAAAAAGAATGAAGTTAACCCAATATGGAATTAGAGAGCTAATACCTGGGCTTTTATGAGCAGTACCATGCGATGCACCAGATGCGCAAACGTTTGTACTTTCAAAAAGCACAATAACTAAAGAAAAACCAATCCACTTCTTAAGTTTTCGTAGCAAATGCGTCATTTAAAAAATCTTTAATTCAATCCTAACGATTTATCATTAACCTCAAATTTCTTCAGAACAAGCGACACTAGAGCTTCTTCTTTTTCCTGAAGAGCGATCTGGGTATCCTTAACCATTTGTTTTAATGCAGCCCTTTCGCTTTCTAAAAGTTGTCTCGCCTGAAAGTCTGCAGCATCCACAAGTTTCGCTCCGTCTCTCTTAGCTGCATTGATAACGCTTGTCTTTTCAGCTTTCGCCTGGACTCTTGCTTGGCTTATTTTCAGATCGAAATCTCTTTGAAGTTCCGCTGCTGCTCGCAAATCGGCTGCAGCTTCTTCAATAGCGCCTTCGCTTGCCGCTTCCCGAATCTCAACTAAACGGACATAGGGGCTAACGACGTATTTGCCAAAGAGTTTACAGAACAAGAAAAACAGAAGTGCCCCGAGAAGGATCATCGGAACATCTAGTGGAACTAGATCGAAATTTTTCAAAAATTCTTTCATATAAAAACCTACAAGCTTTCCCTTTGAAAGTTTCTACTATAATTGTTTCGTTTCTTTTGAAGAAACTTTCATGGAACAGTTTCCTTCGAAAATTACACCTTCTTCAATACATAATTGTTCAGTAGCAATATTTCCATGCACTTTTGCCGGTTTCTTTAAAGTAAGCGATTTGGAAGCAGTAATATCACCAACAACATCACCTTGGACAATGATTTCAGTTCCAATTACCTTTGCTTTTATCACTGCTGCTTGCCCAATTACTAAGCGGTCTTTGCAGTTAACTTCTCCCTCGACTTCACCCTCGAGTTGTACGGGTCCTGAGAAAGTCAATGTTCCAATAACTTTCGAACCCGAACCCAGTAGTGCCTCATTTTGTGGACTCGCCATCAAAGCCTCCCGGTACAAAAATTTCTCACCCCAACAAGGGCTTAAGACCAAATCTATTTGCAAATTAGCAGCTAAAAAGCTAGCTTTTCATGGGGTACAAAGTCAAATCATTAGAGGCATTTTTTGACGATATTCCAGCCTTTTAAGCTTCTATGAGCAAATATAATTAAGCTTAAACTAAACAAAAACTTTGATAAAACAACATTTCTTCAGAATTAATGCCGGAGAAGCAGCTCCACGATTCTGCCAAGTTCCTCTTCGGAAAAATATTCAATCTCAATTCGGCCCCTGCCACTTGCTTTATGACGAATCGCCACGCGTGTACTCAGGATCCTTCTAAGTTCATCTTCCACCGAACCGAAATGACCTGGTAGAATCTTTCGGCCGCCCTTTGTCTTGGAATCAAGCGACGAATTCCCGGATAACCTTCCAGTATCAAGAACTGCAACTCTGGCAACTATGGTTTCTAGATCCCGCACTGATAGCGCTTCTTTTATTGCTTTTTTTGCCAGACTTATCTGTGCCCCGATTTCCTTCACCCCCAAAATTGCCTTAGCATGGCCTATCGAGAGCTTCCCCTCTGATATGAAATTCAAAATCTCATCTGGTAATTTCAAGAGCCGCAGCATATTAGCTATGGTGCTTCGGTCTTTTGCTACTCGTTCAGCTATTTCCGAATGACTTAAATGAAATTCACTTGAAAGCAATTCGTATGCTCTAGCTTCCTCAATTGGATTTAGATTCTCTCGTTGCACATTTTCAACTATCGAAATCTCTAAAGACTCCTTGTCACTAAGTTCTCTGACTATTGCTGGCACCTTATCTAGTCCTGCACGTTGGGCTGCTCGCCAACGCCGCTCTCCAGCAACAATTTCATATTCTTTGTTGACAGAAGCAGTCTCTTCCTTTTGAGCACGCAGCAAGACCGGCTGGAGCATCCCTAACTCCTTCATTGACTGAGCAAGTTCATCTAGCTCTGCTTCTTTAAAGTCCTTTCTTGGTTGCTTGGGATTTCTATGAATTCTATTGATATCGATGAATTGTAAGCCCTCCTCGCTTGGCTCCTTTTTATCTTTATTTGTGGTGCCAATTTCGCTCAACGCTCCGTCCAAAACATGAATCACGGGCGGCGCTTTTGAAGCTGAAGCGTCAGAATGTGGATACAAGGGAACTGCGGTTTCCGTAGAAATAAGAGCACTTAAGCCTCTTCCAAGTGATGGTCTATGCGTTTTCTTTGTCATAAAATATCTAATAAATATAGATAGTTACGTTCATTCCACGTAGAACACAATCTCGACTAGAGGGTGGAAATCTATGAGTTGGCAAGCTTCTTTTCTTGCTCACTTGCATTAATTCCGCTTACCCTCGCATCTATCTCCATTGCCAATGCATGATATGCCTTTGCTCCAGCAGAGGCTACATCATATAAGCAAATGGGAAGCCCGTGACTGGGAGCCTCCGAAAGACGTATGTTCCGTGGAATTCTAGTGTTAAACATTAAATCCTTAAAAAAGCCCTTGGCTTCATTTTCTACCTCACTTGATAAATTCGTTCTCGAATCTACCATAGTCATGAAAACGCCAAGTATCTCAAGAGCTGGATTGAAGGTTTGCTGCACAAATTGAATTGTCCTCATTAATGCAGATAAGCCTTCGAGTGCATAATATTCTGCCTGCAAAGGAATTAAGACACTCTTGGCTGCGCCTAAGGCGTTTAATGTTAAAAGCCCAGAAGAGGGTGGGCAATCAATTAAAATATATTCAAAATTAGCTGAAACTGAATTTAGTTCACTTCGAAGAATCAACTCTCGACCTGGAGTCTTCCCGAGTTCTACCTCTAAAGCTACTAGATCTTCAGAAGAGGGGGCCACGCACAGAGTGGGGATTTGACTTTGCAAGAGTATCTCGGAAAGTCCTATACGACCAAAGAAAACATCATAAAGATCACTTCCTTCTTCCGGGGCTTCAAGGCCAAGACCGCTTGTGGCACTTCCTTGGGGATCAAAATCGAGAAGCAGTACCTTTCGACCCATTAATGCAAGTTCTGCCGCAAGACTTACAGCACTTGTTGTTTTCCCAACCCCACCTTTTTGATTTGCAATCGAAATGATAAAAGCCATATCAAGTGACTCACTATCACAATGTTCAGAGGGAAACAATGAAAAAGGACTTTTCCTTGTTCCACGTGGAAGCGAATTATCCTTTAGGGATATTCTCAGGTTAATACATCAAATTCAATAGATTAGAACCAATTATTTTAATTAACTTAAAGTAGATTTATTTCCGAACAAAGAAATCAGGTCTCCAATAGCTTGGAGTAGGGAATCTACATGATTTTCGGTATGAGACGCACCTAACAGAATTCGGAGCAGGGCTCCATTATCGAGAAAGCCCCCGCGCTGCAAAACTTCCACTAGAAAGCCCCTCTCGAAAAGTCCTTCAGCAAGCTCTGAAGCAAAGCTAAGTCTTTCAAAAGAGATACAAATCAAAGGGCAGGGAATCTCATCCGTTTTAAAACTTAGATCTCTTAGGCCGCTTTTCAGGCGAAGTCCAAGCCTTGCTATTCTTTCCCTCGTGGCTACACTAAGCTCAATAAAATTAAGAGCCGCTTCTGAGCCTGCAATGTACGCTGGCGGAAGCGAGGCTTCCGAACTGAAAGTTCGCGACTGATTGATCAAGTATTCACATAGGACAGAGGCTCCTGCTACAAAAGCCCCAAGGCCTGAGAGCCCATATGATAGAGAAGCAAAGATGCAAAAAGGCATTTTCTCTGAATTTAACAGTTCAAGAGAGCCTGCTCCCCGTAGTCCGAATATTCCTATTGAGAAACTCTCATCAAGAATAAGCTCACTATTGTATTTTAGTGCCAATTCTAAGAGTTCAACTAGCGGTGGAACACGTCCTCGTAAGGGGGAAAGGCCCTCCAAAAATATGAACTTCTTAAAATTCATTGGTATTTTTTGAAGTTCAGTCTCCAGAGCTTCCAGTTTCTCAGGATTAAAAAAAACAATATTGGAATTAACCAGATAAGCGGCATCTGCAACTGGACTTTGAATCAGCTCATCAACAAAAGCTACACACTGTTCATTTAACAATGCTGTAACAAGAGAAAGAACTGCCTGATTTCTAGAAGTAAAAAGAAGACTCCTTTCGAGCCCTAAGAAGCTAGCAAGGCGTTTCTCAAAAGCAAGGTGTTGCAGATTGGTGCCAGTAGAAAGGCGAGGGGCATTAGCACCCAGCCCCCACTCCTCAAGTCCTTTATGAACTACATTTAGAACCGTTTGATTAGAGCTAACGTCGAAAAGATCCCAATTCGTAAAATCAACCAGCTTTTTATTTTTATAAGATATCGTTGCGCCCTGTCGATCCCTGAGAGGACTAAAATCTTGAAGGCGTCCTTTTGCTTGCAATCTTGCTAGCTCCCGCTTCAGATCCGCTATCATTCCTTAGGAGTCCTTCTGGCTTCCCTGATTTAGATCACTTAATAAATACGCTTCGATAAACTGATCTATATCACCATCCAACACTGCATCAACTGATGAAGTTTCATAATTACTTCTTAAATCTTTGATAAGTCTGTAAGGCTGTAAAACATAGGAACGTATTTGGCTACCAAAATCAATTTGCTGGCGTATCCCTTTAATTGCGTCCATTTTATCGTCTTGCTTACGTTTTTCAAACTCATAAAGCTTAGCTTTTAGAATCTTCATTGCTGTTGCTTTGTTTTTGTGCTGAGAGCGCTCGTTTTGACACGCAACAACTATTCCAGAAGGAATATGAGTAATACGCACCGCAGAGTCTGTCTTATTAACATGTTGGCCGCCAGCCCCTGAAGAGCGATAGGTATCAATTCGAAGATCTTTTTCATTAATATCGATTTCTATATCTTCCTCAATATCTGGTGTTACCGCCACCGATGCAAATGAAGTATGGCGTCTTGCGTTCGAATCAAAAGGGGAAATTCGAACAAGCCTATGCACACCCTGCTCAGAACGCAGATAACCGTACGCAAAGGGCCCTTCAATCATAAAAACTACGCTTTTTATTCCTGCAACTTCGCCTGGCTGGTAATCAAGCTCTTCTATTTTAAAGCCCTTACGCTCTGACCAGCGAAGATACATGCGATAAAGCATTTCTGCCCAGTCCTGAGCTTCTGTTCCACCAGAACCACCATTAATTTCCACAATGGCATTGTTCCGATCAAAATCTCCACTCATCTTGCACAAGAATTCTCGTTTGGAGACCTCTGAAGTCAGCAAATTTAGGCTTTGCTGACACTCTTTAATAAAATCTGGATCCTGAGTTTCAACTGCTAATTCAAGTGCTGCTTCGGTTTCACCGAAAAGCTTTTCAATTCGAGTCATTGTATCGAGAATGTCTTGTACTGAGGCTCGTTCTTTTAGGAGGGACTTCGCTCTTTCAGAGTCATTCCAAAAATCAGGCTCCTGACTTATTGCCTCAAGCTCATTTAATCGTTCTTTGCGCCTTTCGACGTCAAAGAAACCTCCTCAGAGCCTCAATCTGCCCTGCGATGCGACTCAATGCCGAGCGCACGTCTGATGCTTCAAAAAGATCAATCATCTTCTACCATCTCATTTAAAATGAAAAATGAATATGAGGGCAGGGAACTTTCACCTGCTTTTTTATGAAATGAAGTATATTCAGCTCAAACCTTTAGTGCAAGAAGCGGCCGTGCTTAAATAAACGGAAACTCTAGTATGTCGTTCAGAAAGTATTTTCATTCGTGACTGGTAGACTGCTCTTGGATCTTGCCTCTGCGCAGACAGAGACTGGCCTTGTTATTTGGCTTCCTCCGGATTGCGCGATGAAGCCTCGGCGAAGTTGTATGGTTGATGCCAGCGGTCGACGGTGAAAGGACTTATTAAGCACTAGTAGCTCCCAAAATGAATGATATTTTGTTGTGATCAAAGCACTACAAGTGTCAACTGAGTCGTTCAATGATAGTCGGGGACGTAGTGGTTATACGCTATAGACTGAATGTTTCACTCCTGGAGTGATGCTCATAATCACTGATTAGTTCAGTAGTAAGTTGGAAAAGGATACATGAGTTGGATGTCTACACGATTACTCGTAACGGCATTGATAGAATCAGAGATCTTTTCATTTAATGCGTCATAGGTTTTCGAAAAGCCCCATATCTGTAAGACGCATGTTTATATTACCCTTGCTGCACATAACAGCTCCCAGATTTTATTCTCTTTTCTCTTCATCTGCTGCCGCTTGGTATTGCTAACACGCTCATGATCATAGCCAAAGAGATGAAGAATTCCATGAATGAGAAGACGCAAGATCTCTTGATCAAGCGATACTTTCCGCTTTTTTGCTTCAACAGCCGCGTATTCTGTGGATATAACAATATCCCCAAGAACAGAACTTAGTCCCGAATCAGTACCTTCCAATTGGGAGAATGAAAGGACATCTGTGGCTTTGTCCTTCTTACGATAATGGCGATTAAGTTCACGAATGCACGAGTTATCACAAAATAAAAGGCTTAGCTCAGAAACGTGCGGGGGCAGGGGATGAGCATCCATTTCTTTTAGTATATTTTCCACCAGCTTTTTTAATCTCGCGTGATTTATTGGAAAGATTTTTTGCTCATTAGATACATGAATAGTCCAGCTTCTTCGTTTTAAGCTTTTCAAAAGACTTTTATTCGTGATCTTGCCCGAGACGTCTAAGATCTTCTTTTTCGTCATCTTCCTCAACTGCCGACGATCCTTTCTCAGAATTTGTTTCTTCATTTACTGGAACTTCTTCTTTAGTGTTAACAATATTAATCTTTTCGGCAGGCTCAGCATAGGCTATGCGCTGATGATAAATTCCTGTAAGTACACGAGTAAAGCACTTTGCAATCAGATGAAGCTCTTTCAATGTAAGTTCGCACTCATCCAGCTCTCCTGATCGAAAAACTTTATTAATCATCTTCTGAACAAGTCCCTGTATGCGATCAGGATTAGGTTCACTCAATGTTCGCGCAGCCGCCTCAATGCCATCGGCAAGCATTAATATCCCGGCTTCTTTGGTTTGAGGCCGAGGACCAGGATAACTATACAAGTTTTTATCAGGAAGAACCCCTTCGGCCTCAGAGTCCTTAACCGCTTTGTCATGAAAATATTCTATTAAAGAAGTACCATGATGTTGTGGTATCACATCAAGAATAACCTGGGGAAGTCTGTGTTGTTTACCAAGTTCCAAGCCATCCTTTACGTGAGAACGAATAATTAGAGCTGACATGGAAGGGCTTAATTTGTCATGACGATTCTCACCGTGGCTCTGATTTTCCACAAAATATATAGGCTTCTTTATCTTCCCTATATCATGGAAATAGGCACCCACACGAGCAATGGTTGGGTTTGCGCCCACAGCATCTGCGGCTTGTTCTGCCATCATTCCCATAACCATTGAATGATTCCAAGTGCCTGGAGCCTGGATGCTAAGCTCTTTCAAAAGCGGGTGATCGAGAGTTGCCATTTCAATAAGCCGCATGTCTGTAACATAGCCGCCCAAATACTCAAATAAAGGAGTAATTCCTGCTGCAATAAAAATACACAGCGCTACACCAAGAGCAGCCCCGCCGATTCGAAAGACTGCATCACCTAATGTCAAATTTTCATTAAGGAAAAGAGACGCGAAAGCAAAGGCTATTGCGACCAATGTAATATTGAATGCGGCTCTTAAATATGCAGACCGTGATCGGAAGCGTTGAAGGCTTATGCTGGCCACAATTGAAGTAACAAATGCATAAGGCGCTAGTATGATATCAGCTGGCGCAAAAAGTCCCATTAAAACAGTTAGAGCCCATGAAAATGCAAGAGTATAATGTATTCCTAAAATAGTCTGTAAGATTAAGGCGCCAGATGCGAATGGAATTGCTAAATAAAGAGACTCAACCCTAATAGCTCCCAATGCTATCTTGTGACCCTGATAAAGAACTATGCTGTTTGCAAGAAAGCATCCGAGTCCAATAAGACAACAAGTTCCAACTGTAATGAGGGTAAAGGAAACTAAATTTCTTAAATCTTCTTTGAAATTACTCAAGAATAACGATGAACAATAGTAAATAGCGAAGAGTGCCAAAAAGCAAAGAGATACTCTTCCTGTCGCTACAAACGCACTATTCTCACGTGAGAGATTGTGCAAGACGGTTTCGGCAAAGGCTGAACTTATAAGAGCATACAAAAGCCCATATAAAACCCTCCTGCTGTTCATTTTTGGGTATGTTTTATTCACCGTTCAGACTCACATCGATCATAAGCTTGCACTATCTTAGATAC
>JAAZON010000668.1 GCA_012797725.1 SAR324 cluster bacterium
AACGTCATGACGTAAGCCGCATCGCATCCAGCCTTGGTCTCTTTGCTTTTTCTAATAAACTCTCTTACGACGTCATAACCAAAAAGGCTGGCGATAAAAAAAGATCCATAGTGTTCCCCGGCAAATAACCTTTGTAACCCTTCCGTCAATGTCGACATTATTTTTATCACACCAAAACCACTGGCTTCGCTTAAAAGTTCCCGGAGCCGCGTACGACTTTCTAAGTCTGGGCTCAATATCATTGCATCCATTTTTGAAGATCCTCTCGTTGCAATTGGTTGTATTATTTAATATTTCTCTATGTTGGATTCCTGCTTCTAATTATTGATAGCACCGCCCTGACCACTTGAAGGCTTATTTCAACTTCTATCTTTCAAAAGCGCCTATCCTTTAACACTGTTTTACTTTGCGCTCTTTCTAAGCGAATTTCAATGATTGGTATTATTATGGGGTTTTTTTTTGATTCTCATTGCATAACAAATTGCGTGATTGGCCATGAGAGCATCGCTTTGTTATAAGATTAGGACTGATCAAGGATGGCACAAAATGAAGCATATTCTTATTTTTATATTATGCATCTTTCTTCTCAATTCATGCAACTCGTCACATCTTGAAGATGCAATTGGTCTTGCGCAAGGCATTCCCCGTAAAACAATTGACACAAATTTAATGGGAGTAAACGCTTTCATGAATGACTCGCGTTTTTCTTCGCCTCGCGCCCAATTTCAGGAACTTCGCGATATTTTGCGGTTGAAATATGTGCGCATGCTTGTGAATTGGAACGACGGAGTGCAAGCGAGCCCTGAAGCTCAGCCTGATTTTTCATGGTCGGATTCTGTTATAGGCGATATACCGGAAGGAATCGATGCTCTCATCATAATTAATGGACTGCCATCCTGGATGAGCGATAGTTCGTATTGGATTAATGGAAATCCCAGAAAAACATTCATCGAGCGCTGGTTTAAACCCATTGTTGCCCGCTACTCAAACAATCCCCATATCGTAGGATGGCAAGTTTGGAATGAACCTAATATGCAGTCAAATCCCGAGAATGCCCTCCTTGGCTTTAACAACCCAGAAAATTATGTCGAGATGCTAGGCCTAGCATATAGCGTAGCAAAAGACTTAAGCCCTTCGAAGTTAGTCATAAATGCCGCCACAACAGCGATTAATCAGAACTTCCCTGAAACCAGAGACTATAATCGGGCTATGAGAGATGCCGGCGCAGATAATTTCGTCGATGTATGGGCGATTCATTACTATGGAAAGCAATTTGAAAACATAGTCCGAGAGGGTGGCGTAGCTGATTTTTGTAATGGGTTGAACAAGGAGATTTGGATAACAGAATCTGGGGCCATGGGTGTTAATGAACAATTAGCCTATGTCGAACAAGCTTGGCCTTATTTGAGTGAGAAGATAGATCGCCTTGGCAGGATTTATTATTACCAATTTACAGAAGCTTCAAGTCCTGAAAGCACATATGGATTGAGAAATCTTTCATCTACGGCTTCACTCTCAGATTTGTATATCTGGTTGAGAGATAGAGGATAAGGAAGACTCTATTGGTTTTAACATAAACAAATGCGGCTGGGTTCACATATCCTCTCCTCCAACAACCCTTAATGGCTTACTTAATCCAGCTTCTTTTAGAACCCTCTCAATTTCTTCCCTGAGTATATTTAGGCCTTCTCTTTTTGTTGCAGAAATGAAAAAACCGTCGGGCATTTCTATTTGCAACTGCTCCCGTTTCTCATTTGATAACTGATCGCATTTATTAAGGAGTAAAAACACTGGAAGATGATCCAATCCCATCTGCCTTAATATGGCCTCAACCGACGCTTTGCGCTTTGCCAACTCACGCTCGGAAGCATCGAGAACATGTAGAAGCAGATTGGCTCCTCTAATTTCTTCAAGAGTAGCTCTAAAGGCATTGCTCAACTCTACAGGAAGATCTCTGATAAAACCTACCGTATCCGCAAGCACCAGATGCACAAGCTCGCCTGGAGCCCCCTCATAGGGCAAAACAAGACGCCTTTGAGCTGGATCAAGTGTCGCAAAGAGCTTGTTCTCAACAAAGACTGTGCTCTTAGTAAGCGCATTAAAAACGCTGGACTTTCCGGCATTTGTATATCCAATTAGAGAAACAAGAGGAATTTTTTGCTCTTCCCTTCTTGTTCTTCGCATTTGACGTTGAGCCGAAAGTTGATCAATCTTTTTTTCCAAAAAGGCGATTCTGTCACGAATACGACGTCTTCCAATTTCAAGTTTGGTCTCACCAGGACCACGCCCACCAATGCCTCCGGTAAGTCGCGACAAACCGGTATCCTTCTCCACCAATCTTGGCAAATTGTATTTAAGCTGCGCCAGCTCAACCTGGGTGCGGGCTTCGCGAGTGCGGGCATGCTTGGCAAATATATCGAGGATCAATCCGCTCCTGTCGATGATTTTGACCCCGCACATCTTTTCGATGTTCTTCGC
>JAAZON010000669.1 GCA_012797725.1 SAR324 cluster bacterium
AGTTAAATTAAGAATATGGGAGGCGGTGATTGCATCTTCAAAAAACAATTCATAAAAATCACCAACCTGAAAAAGCAGAAGGCAGTCAGCATATTTCTCCTTAAGCTCGCAATAAAAGCGAAGCATTGGAGAAAGTTCTCCTTTTCTCCCTTCGACCTGTTCATAATCTCCCATAAATGAACAAATTTCCTATATCCAGAATATCAGATAGCCTCGTTGTTACATTATTCTATACCCAGGCTCTAGGCCGCTTCAACTTTGCAAGAGCCAACTTCGGCTGCAAAAACGACAATGATTCCGGCAACCACACTAATTTTCTCGCCAAAACGACGTAATTAATGATAAGTGTTATATACTAGTTCTTATCTCGAAAGATAGGAGATTTTAAAGAACAATTTTATCAAGTTTAGCTCTTTTTTAAGCATGACCACTCTCCAACCTTCCAAAGAATTCAGCAAGTTTGTCGTGATAGACGATGAGCCGTCGGTGCTTTTCGCACTAAAGCTTCTGCTTGAGGCACTTGGCTTTCTAGTAAAAGATTTCACAAGCCCTTTCGAAGCTGCTCAACATTTAAGGACTCAACATAATTATGACTTAGTCTTATGTGATCTCAGAATGCCCGAAATGGATGGGATCTCACTTCTTGAGGATCTGAGAAAGTATGCTCCGCACCTGCCTTTCATCTTGATATCTGGTCATGCTCAAGTTGAAGAAATTGAAAAAGCTTCCGCACTGGGAGCAGCAGGATTTCTTGATAAACCCTTTACGCCCGAACAGCTTGGAATGCTGTTAAGCAAAATTTCAAAAATGTAATTGCCACGGCCACTACTTTTCCTCCGTCTCGCCCAAAGGGATAAAAGAGGAGCTGCGTGCCCATGGCAATATATCCATTCGAATTAACGCTCTCCGCTATCTAGCTTCTCACGAATAAGATCACCGAAGGTAACCACACCAGAAGACTCCTCGATGAATTCACCCATCTGGCTTTCCTTATCCTGGCGTCGCTTAATTGCTCGGATACTCAGACTGATTCTTCGCTCTTCACGATCTATATTAATCACTTCAGAATCTATTGGAGATCCAACAGGAAACTTCTCTGCCAGATCTTCGCCTTTTTCAAGACCAGTCTGTGAAGTATGAATAAGACCCTCGATCCCACTCTCAATCTCAACAAAAATTCCAAATTCAGTGATTGAAGTGACCGTACCCTTAACCTTCGAACCCACTGGATAACGCTGAGGAATTGCTTCCCATGGGTCAGGCGACAATTGTTTAATACCTAGGCTCAAACGTTCATTATCTGCATCGATGTCAAGAATAACAGCCTCAACTTCTTGACCCTTAGAGAACATCTCTTGAATCTCTTTTGGATCTTTAATTCGCTTGGTCCACGAAAAGTCTGAAACATGAACAAGTCCATCAATACCTTCTTCAACTTCGATAAAAATTCCAAAGTCTGTAATCGAACGAACTTTACCTTTGATTTTCGATCCAATGGGATGAAGATTCGATAGTTCTGTCCATGGATTGGGTTGAAGTTGTTTAAGTCCTAACCGAACTCTGCGCTGATCCTCTTCTATTGCAAGAACAGCCGCCTCAATTGTTGCGCCTTCACTAACAATCTTTGAAGGATGACGAACTTTTTTAGTCCAACTAAGATCCGCTGGATAAATAAAGCCATCTACTCCATTTTCAAGTTCAACCAAAACACCTTGATCGCTTACCGAAAGTACCTTACCAACACCGCGGCTACCAATGGCATAGCGCTCATGAATACTAAGCCATGGATCCTGCGTAAGCTGTTTCATTCCGAGACTTACCCTTTCTTTCTCCTTATCATATTTTAGAACTACTACCGGAATGCGCTCACCAACTGTTAAGCGCTCTGATGGGTGATTGATACGGCCCCATGTGACATCCGATATATGCAGAAGCCCATCAATTCCACCAAGATCAATAAAGGCACCATAATCTGTAACATTCTTTACAATACCTTCCATAACAACACCTTCTTGAAGAACCTTGAGAGTCTCTGAACGCAGTTCGTCCCGCTCACTCATCAAAACAGCCCTTCGAGACAAAACGATATTGCCCTTATCTCGTGTGATTTTCAGGACTTTAAATGTAAATACTTGGTCAATGAACTTATCAAGATTACGATGTGGACGAATATCTATTTGAGAGCCTGGAAGGAACGCAGGCACTCCAATATCAACCTGAAGTCCACCTTTAACTTTTTGTACTACACGACCTTCTATCGTTCCATTCTCAGCAAAAATATCTTCAACGTGCTGCCATATTTTCATCTGATCGGCCCGTTCCTTAGACAGAACAA
>JAAZON010000670.1 GCA_012797725.1 SAR324 cluster bacterium
ACATGCAATTGCGCCAAACTCCCTAGTCCCATAGCGGTTTTTGAGATTTTGCAGTCCATAGGGTTCGAATAACTCAAAACGGCTTGCTTCGCCCGACAGTAAAATGGAGCGAAAAGACTGCAGTTGAGTCGCGCAACCCATTTCGCATAAACCAAGCAGGATGGAGGGATATGTGATAAGAACGCCCTTGGAATGGCGGGCAAGTGCACATTGTAGAACATGAAAATTCTTCTTTTCCGTACCAGGAATAGTTATTAATTCTCTTCCAGACAGGAGATTGTAAAGACCAATTCGCAGGTGATTTTTTACACCTTTGCTTTCATGTCCACCCCAAATAACAAGATGCTTACATCCAGGTGCAAAACCGAGTAAGTCATTTGCAAACAATTCGTAGGCCCTTCTGTAGACCTTCTCTCTTGGGGATACAAGAAAATGAAAGGTCTTACCGGATGTTCCGCTGGTATGGTCCCAGGAGGATCCCTTTTCTCTAGTAGTGGCTATGAACTGATCAAGTTGTAATTTTATGTCTCTTTTAGGGAATATCGGTAGTCTCTTCAACCGCTCAAAAGGATCGCCATCTGCTGGGAGATGATCTGCATAAAAGGGCACGTGTTGACGACACCAATTTAGATGATGGTTCAGACGCGTAGCACGCTCACGTATTCGTTCTTGGAAAGTACTTTGAATCTTGCGCATCCAATCTAGTGAGTTTTTACCCTCCGAACGGTAAAAAAAGTCGACGAGACTCATTAAATGCATCCTTTATTTGCATGGCATCTCAAGATAGACGTCATGCGTTCCATTAATTGCTCAGGATTATAACGCTCCAGAAAAAGCTCTCTAGAGGCATTTGCATAGCGTTGTAATAGTGCCTTGTCAAAAAGCTCTTTGAGAATGTCAACCAATGCTGTTTCGTCCATTGGTTCAATCAACCGACCATTTCGACCATCTTCTACTACTTCATCGTTGGATCCAACACGCGTTGCGAGTAATGGGAGGCCTGAACGGCAGGCTTCCAACAGTGCCACTGACAAGCCTTCAGAAAGACTAGGCATAAAAAATACATCATGAGATTTTAGTAACTCGTGTACATCTGTCCTTCTGCCAGTAAAATGCACACCGCTTAGCCCTTGAGCTAGCCCCTTTATTGCAGCTAAATGAGAGCCATCGCCGACGATTGTCCATTCTAAACCCTGATTCAGCAAGCTCCGAATACTCTTGGATTTTAAAACCCAATCAAAGCCTTTTACTTTCTCCACTCTGCCCACAGAGATAAGGCGAAGGCATTTGCCAGCACCAGGATTCGCTAACACCACCTCAGAGTCGTCCAATATATTGGCAATAACTTCACCTTTTTGTTTCGGGTAGCCATAGTGTTCTTCATGCATCTGCCGTACGCGGTTAGATACATAAATAATTCGATCCGCACGCTTACGACAAACTAATTTTTCCAGCAGAATGCGCAAGCGCCCACGGAGTGTTGGTTGTTGTTTCCACGTACCAAATGAGTGTATAATGGGTATAAATTTAATTGAATGATTCCAAGCCGCAAGCCCTCCAATGATAATGCACTGTACCAAATGGGCTTGCATGCATGTGATTCGATTCCGCTTCAGCCATTTCCGAAGTGCAAAATAAGCGGATATGCTGCCAGAAGCACCAAGGCTTTCTACAGGAATACTGATCTGATTTTGGAGTTCGTGGGTACAATCTTTACATAGCAGCAGGATACGACATCGCACATGCAAATCATGTGGGAATCGCTTGACCATGTTAAGGATGGCACGTTCCGCTCCACCTGTCTTTAATGATCCGACAAATACAACAAGATCCCGATTCACATTCTGATTACCTTCCAATTTCATTTCAACTCCAACGGACTGCCGAGGGGGACAGGCACCTTTTAATGAAGGAGCCTGTCCCTCCGAGCCGTCTGCCTCTCCATATTCCTCTTCACCTTTGCCAGTTCCGTACCCGTCAACGGCGTATCCACAAAACTCGTCCAGTCGGTTGGAAGCTCCACCGGCAGAG
>JAAZON010000671.1 GCA_012797725.1 SAR324 cluster bacterium
CCAGATGATTCATCTATTAGTTAGGGCGGAACCTTGGCAACGAAGAGATCATTAGGCGCAATAAGTGAGGCATTGTTTTCCTCGAAAAAGTGCCTGGTGGTTAGTCATTATAACCCAGATGCAGATGCATATGGCTCAAGCTGCGGTCTTGTATTGGCACTTAAGGCTATTGGCATAGATGCTGTCTGTGTCAATCAAAACGGTGCGTCACCACGATATTCCTTTGTTCATGGAATGGATTCTGTGTTAGGTGGTGTGCCAAGAGGTGATTGGGATACCCTCGTTGTATGTGATTGTGCAGGAATGGATCGCATAGGCGAGAGCTTACTTAAGGAGATTCCAGAAACTCCCGTATTGATCAACATAGATCATCATATATCCAACGATGGATTTGGTACGCATGTTTATGTGAAGCCTGAGGCAAGTTCCACTTCTGAGTTGGTCTTTCATATCTTGCAAAAGCTCTCGAAATCAATCAACAAAGAAGTTGCTGAAAACTTAATGGTTGGTATATACGGCGATACAGGTTCTTTTCGTTATTCTTGCACCGGTCCTGAGACTTTCAGAACCATGTTTAGGCTTTGTAAATACGGTGCATCACCCTATGATGTTTCCTCCTTCCTCTATAGTACGGTAGAGCTTTCTGCATTAAAACTTCAAACAACAGCTCTTTCGCAGGTGAAGCTTTATTGTTCTGGTAAGATTGCTGAAGTAGTAGTGACAAAGGATCTTTTCGACTCATGTGGAGCGGACCTGGAAGATGCTGAGATTCTAGCAGAGCGGGCCCGTGATATTGCTGGAGTTGAAGTTTCGGTTTCCATACGCGAAGATGGTGATATTTGGCGAGTGAGCCTTAGAGCAAAGAATTCCAGATACAACATGTCTGAGGTGGCCTCTTGTTTCGGTGGAGGGGGGCATCTTAGTGCTGCAGCATTCCGCTGGCGTAGGTCATTAGAGGAGCTCGAGGAAGAACTGCTTCAACGGCTTTCAGATTTGTTAATGTGCAAAGAACCATAGAAGTATAATTCAATGAGCAATGGGATTATATTATTGGATAAGGCCGAAGGGATTTCTTCTGCAAAAGCAATAGCCGAAGTTAAGCGTAATTTAAAACTCTCAAAGATCGGACATGCTGGAACGCTCGACCCATTGGCAACAGGATTAATAGTCTGTCTTGTGGGGAGGGCTACACGCTTGTCTTCTTATGCAATGCATGGTGAAAAAGTTTATAGTGGGAAGATCTTATTTGGCTGCAAAACCCTAAGTGACGACATTACGGGGGAGATAATTGAGGAATCGAAAGCGATTCCAAGTTTTGTTCAGATTCAAAGCCTGATCGATAGAGCCTTCCTTGGAGAAATTCAACAAAAGCCTCCTCAAATAAGTGCGATAAAAGTGGATGGAAAAGCTGCCTATGCTCGGGTTAGAGAGGATAATGAAGCATTGGATCTATAGAGCAGACTAGTAATGATACATAGTTTCAGCATCTTAAGCTATGAAGAAGCGCTTCTTTCATTCCGAATTCATTGCTCATCTGGAACTTACATAAGAGCTATAGCGCGGGATATGGGGGATTTGCTGGGTTGTGGGGCCTGTATCAAAGAGCTTAGGCGTGAAATTTCTGAGCCGTTTTCGATTGAAAAGGCCAAAAAGATTGAAGAATTAGTGGAATCAGATATCCTTAATTGGACAGAGCTGTTTCCAAAGGCAGATTGCGTTAAGCTTGATAGGGAAAAAATTGAGCTTCTTTCTCAGGGAAACCGCCGTCCGTTGATTGAACTCACAGAGAATGGGGTTCTTAATTTTTTAGAGAGGAATGTAGTTCTTTTCGGTCAAGTCGGTTCAGACGTAGCCAAGGGTCTTTTTTTGCGCAATGAGGATGCATGGGACTATTTAATCATTGATGCTTAGTTAATTTCAGGAGAAAAAGAAGTGTCATCGCTTGTAATAATAGGAGCCCAATGGGGAGATGAGGGAAAAGGAAAGTTAGTAGATTACTTCACCTCTAATGCCGAGTGGAGTGTGCGTTTTAATGGTGGAAACAACGCAGGCCATACAATCGTTTATGAGGATAAGACTGTCAAACTGAGCCTAACCCCGTCTGGTATTTTGCGACCTGGTTGCAAGTGTTTGATTGGAGCTGGACTTGTTATCAATGCGAGTGTTTTAGAAGGGGAAATGCAGCAACTACGTTCAGTCGGTGTTGAAATTAATCCAAATCGACTTTTATTGGATAGAAATGCTCAACTTATTCTTCCCCACCATATTGCTATTGATCAGCAACGAGAGTTGAGCAAGGGCAAAGCAAAAATTGGAACAACAGGAAGGGGG
>JAAZON010000672.1 GCA_012797725.1 SAR324 cluster bacterium
AAAAATTGGCAGGGAAAGTCCCAAGCGTTTATTTAGAGCCTCTCGTAGTCTATTCTTTGCCCCAAGAGGCATTTCAATCTCCTTTGGCTTTAATAACTTTGCAGCCGCTATAACAAAGCGGTAGGATCTCTCAAACTCCTGACATTTTTGGCAGTTTTCAATGTGCTCAGCAATGCGATCTTTTAAAGTGGACTCAATTTCGCCTTCGATGAAATCACCAAATACTTTAATAATATCGGCACATTCAATCGTGTTTTTTTCAAGAATACCCATATGTTTTTCCGTGTAATGTCTCACATTAATAAGTTCAGAAACAAAACCTCAATGAAACCTACAACGGACTATAGTGTCGCAGTGGTTTTTTTAACAAATCGCTTAAAACCTTAAAACTGAAGTGTTCTATGATTGGATTCCTTTAAACCCAATGAAGATGCAAAATTGTGACGTTTTTCTTACAAAATTGTTACACTAAGACTAATTATCTGATTTTATTAATCTATCCTTCCTGATAGCTTGTAAAAAGCTGTTTTGTCATGTTCCAACTGTTCTGGAGTCGTTGCTCTTGCTCAATTGGATTTAAGCTACAAATTTGTAACCCACTCCATGTACTGTAAGGATATGTTTGGGGTTTTCTGAATTTTCCTCAATTTTTTGTCTAAGTCTTGCTATATGATTATCCACCGTTCTGGTTGAAGGATAGGAATTATAGCCCCAAACCTCATCAAGCAGTTCATCTCTTGTAACAACTGAATCACTCTTTGAAATCAAATATTGCAAAAGCCGAAATTCACGGGCTGATAATTCAAGCGCTTCGCCCTGACGCTTTGCTTGATAAGCCTTAAAATCAATGATTACATCCGAAAACTCAACTCGCTCAACTTTTCTTGTCACCGTTCCGCGGCGCAAAAGCGCTTTGACTCTGGCGATTAGTTCAAGCATCCCAAAGGGCTTTGCAAGATAATCATCAGCCCCTAGATCAAGACCCAAGACTTTATCAACTTCTGCATTCCTAGCAGTTAAGAGAATTAATGGTGTCGATATACCAGCAGCTCGTAATTCTTTGCATAATTGAAGTCCGTCTTTCTTGGGCATCATCACATCAAGGACTATCAAATCAGGATGCTCTTTCTGGACAAGATCGAGACCTGCTTCACCATCTGCTGCGCAAATTACTTTGTAGCCTTCAAGCTCCAGATTAAGGCGAAGACCTGAGCTTACACTTTGATCATCATCGATAACGGCTATAAGGAGATTCTCTTTAATCATAAGTATTTACAGGCTTTCAAAAAACACATAATTAAAACCCCAGTACGAACAAAAGCCTTTTTAATCATATCAAAGTTAAGGTTCTAAAGCACGTAATTTGTCCTCATAAGAGGCTGTTAAAATGGAGAAAAAACAAGCTTCTGCCCTAGTTCCCTTGAAAAAGTTGGAAAAACAAAGTAACCTCACATGCTTATTTAAAAGTATTTAATCAGCATTGGATGTACTTATGAGTGAAAAACAAGAGTATGCGGTAATTGCATGCGGCGGCAAACAATATCAAGTGGAATCTGGGCAAAAGCTCCAAGTCGAAAGACTTGCTGGAGAAAATGGTAGCAGTCTATTGATCAAGGAAGTATTACTTCTAAAGTCCGGAGATTCTTCGAGCGTTAAAGTTGGAACACCTTTTGTTGATGGCGCGAGTGTAACAGCGAAGATAGTGAAACAAACACGAGGACCTCGCACAGTTACATTTAAAAAGAAAATCAAGCAGGGGTACACCAAGAAGCAGGGACATCGTCAGAATCTTAGTGAAATTCTGATCGAGAGTATTAATAGTTGATTTCTAGGGAAAAGGACCTTTTGAAGTATGGCTCATAAAAAAGCAGGCGGTAGCTCAAGGAACGGAAGGGATAGCGAAGGCAAACGCTTAGGTATAAAGCATTATGGCGGTGAGTTCGTCCGAGCTGGTAACATATTAGTGAGACAACGTGGTACAACCTATCATCCTGGTGAAAATGTTGGGCTTGGCCGAGATTTCACGCTATTTGCACTTGTAGATGGTCATGTACAGTTTGTTAAGAACAAAAAGCATCTAGTAAGTGTGGTGCCAGCTCAAAGTTGAAATTCCTTGATGAAGCACGCATAGAGGTTAAGGCAGGAAATGGCGGTGCTGGGATGTCCCATTTTCGCCGTGAAAAATTCGTGCCTCTTGGAGGCCCTGATGGTGGTGATGGAGGAAATGGGGGGTCGGTCATTGTCGTTGCCGACCGGCGCAAGCAAAGCCTACTAGACTTTCATATGCGTCCCATTTGGCAGGCAAAAGACGGAAAACCTGGTGGGACAAACTGCAAGCAAGGGAAATCGGCTTCGGATCTTATTCTTAAAGTACCAGTTGGCACCCAAATATATACACATGAGGATGCCCGCCTAGTGTGCGATTTAAAAGAGGATGCCGCTTCCTTTGTACTGGCCCAAGGTGGTCGAGGTGGCAAGGGTAATGCCCACTTTAAATCTTCAACTAATCGTGCTCCAACCTATTCACAAGCAGGAGAAAATGGTGAAGGTGCCACCTATTCTCTGATATTAAAACTCGTGGCTGATATTGGATTGCTTGGTCTTCCAAATGCCGGTAAGTCAACATTAATTTCCAGAATATCATCTGCAAAACCAAAAATTGCAAACTACCCCTTCACGACATTGGTGCCAAACTTAGGTGTTGTAAAAAGTGGAGAGCTCTCCTTCGTTGTTGCTGACATACCTGGCCTAATACCTGGCGCTCACGAAGGCAAAGGGCTTGGTATTAAGTTCCTGAAGCATGTCGAGCGTGCTCGATTGCTAGTGCATTTAATCGACTGCAATCAGATTTTAGAAGATATAGCTCAAGGCGATCCTCCCCATTCTTATTCTTTAATCCGTAATGAATTGGCTTGCTATTCGCCGGACTTGGCCGAGAGAGAAAGAATGGTGCTTTTTACAAAGCTTGACACTCTGGCAGATCATGAAAAATTGGCACCTGGGCTCGAAGCTTTTAAGGCTTTAGGTCGCAAGGTTATTCCCCTATCGGCGGTCTCAGGTCA
>JAAZON010000673.1 GCA_012797725.1 SAR324 cluster bacterium
ACTGGTGGGCAATGTCGCTTATCTTTACGCGAACAAGAACCCTCTTACGACTGTTAATGTTAAAATTATGGATGTTGGCCTTAGCGAAGAGGAAAAGAAAAAGTTTCACGACGATTTTTCGAATATCTCTGATACCCATGCTATTGAACACCCTATCAGTTATACACAACCAACTATTAAAGACACTTCTCTTGGTTTAATGAAAGGTACCACTCATGATATGTACGAGTCGACATATAAGGAGGTATGTACTTTGCCGTTCTATACATTAAATATCAATTTCAATGGCAAGGTTTCTGCCTGTAGTTTCGATTGGCGACATGGGCATATCATGGGAGATGCAAACGAGGAGCGGCTTGTCGACATTTGGCAAGGCAGACAATTTGACGGTTTTCGAATTATGCAACTAAAAAAACTTCGAAATCAGAATCCACTATGTTGTGGATGTGAGGCCGTTTATAATTTGCTTGATAATATAGATGAGGACGCGGGTGAGATACTAAAACGCCTTGAAGAGACCCTGCCCCAGCGTTAGCAACGAGCCTTATGATACCTGAAGAGCTACTAAATAGATATTCCATGGACGGGACAGTTCAAATTCATGAGGGATATATCTCAAAGGGCTCGAAGCGAACTCATTATAAGTATAGCTATGAAATGGTGGAAAATTTTATCGCGCTTGCCCGGAACAAGAACAGAGATGGCAAGAGCGCAGTCGATGGATGGTCCTATGATAGAAGTAAAAGCAGTAATTATTATCCAGAAACTGACAGATGGCTCTTTGAAGCACTACAGAAGTATCCAATAGACCAGAAGGAAATTTTGATAATCGGCTCAGAGGACCCATATTATGAGGGTATAGCCATAAATGCAGGTGCTCGCGTCACGATGGTTGAGTATAAGGTTGTAGTTTCTGAGCATCCCAAACTGGCTACTATAACAGTAAATGACTTTGAAAAAGACGTTAAATTATTTGATGGGGCAATATCTATATCGTCGGTTGAGCATTCTGGTTTGGGAAGATACGGCGATCCTCTCGATCCAGATGGCGACTTAGATGCGATGCGAACTCTGTGCGCTAAGCTTAAAGAAGGCAGTCTGTGTTATTTGGCGGTGCCTATAGGGGTTGATGAGATTCTCTGGAACGCCCATAGAGTGTATGGAAGGAAGAGGTTTCCGCTTTTGATCGAAGGATTCGAGATAATAGAATCCTTTGGTTTTCAGGAGTCTGACTTCGAAGTTGATGAGCATGTAAAGAGATTGAAAGGTGGACATCCTCATAGACTTGGCGTATCTGGCGGGGCGCATCAGCCGCTTTTTGTTTTGAGAAAGTCAAGACCGGATGTTTGTTAGTTAGCTTAAGGATTTAATTGATTGTGCAAGTTGAGTCTTGAAGAACACAGTATGGATCTAAACGACATCCTTCATTCTATTCTGGAACAATGTCCAGGCTCTGACGCGGAGCAACTAAAGCTACTGCAAGACAGGTATGGTGGGTTGACTCTCGAAGATTTTCAAGGTGCGGTGGTTTTCGGTGCAGAAAGATTGGGATTACAAATATCAAAGGCTCTCGAGGATAATGGCATTCATGTAATGGCGTTCTCAGATAACGATTCGCTGAAGTGGGGTACGGGGCACGGGGGACTTAAAGTCGTTGCTCCAAAGGCCTTAGACTTAAATCGTCCGATTATTATTACATCAAAATATGTTAAGGAAATTTATGCGGATCTTTTAGAGCTTGGGGCCACAAAGCTCGTTCCGCATTATGTGCTTTCCCTTATGTTTTCGGGCAAGATTGTAAATAAATTTCATCGCCTTTCAGCTGCAAAGATTAATTCGGCAAAGGAAACTATTGCTAAGGCTTTTTCATTGCTTGAAGATCGGCACTCAAAGGATCTCTTTTTATCGCTTCTTAAATTTAGAATCACCTTGGATCCCTTGGAACTTCCCGATCCAAGCGAAGCTTTGTATTTTCCAGGAGCTTTCTGGAAGCTTTCCTCAAGAGAAGTCTTCGTGGATGTTGGAGCATGTACGGGGGATACGCTTGAGGATTTCCTTAGAGTAAGTAATGGGAGCTTTAAAAAATATCTTGCTATTGAAGCAGATCCCCACAATTTTAAGATATTACAAAAATCCATTCCAGAAAGCTTTTCTGAGAGAATATTAGCATTTCCCCTGGGAGCTGGAGCCAAACGGCATCAAGTTCCATTTCTATTTAATCAGGGTGGGGAGTCGAGAGTAGACTTAGGAGCTTCGTCTAAGGTGGAGGTAGTACCACTCGATGAATTACTCTTTGATGAGACTGTAAGTACGATTAAGATTGACGTTGAGGGCTATGAGAAAGAGGTGCTTGAAGGGGCACGTCGAACTATTGTGCAACAATCACCCAAACTTGCGGTTTCCGTTTATCATAATATTCAGGACCTTTGGGAAATTCCTCTTTGGCTTGAAAGAAACAATCCCGGCTACAAATTCTACTTACGCCACCACACACCAGAGATTTATGACACTGTTCTTTACTGTGTTCCCGTTGGAGAGGCATGAACAAAAAGAAGACGGAGAGGGAATGTTCGGTTTGTGGATCTGTAAAGAAGAAAGTTCTTTTTCAGCAGTCCTTTGCCTTCGCGCCAGAGGGTTCTCTTCTTGATGGCTATGACGTGGTCATTTGTCTAAATTGCGGCTTTGGCTTTGCAGACAAGATCCCCGAACAGGACGCATTCGATGCCTATTACGAGAACATGTCCAAATATGAGTACGAATATAAAGGGGGCGAATCAGATTTCGATGCAAGGCGCTTTCCGGTGGGCGCTGACTTTATTAGATCGCTTGTTGCGGACAGCAATGTGAGCATTCTGGACATTGGCTGCACAAATGGAGGCTTTCTTCACGCGCTAAGACAAGTTGGATTTCGGAATGTCTCAGGCGTCGATCCCTCACCCATTTGTGCTCAAAATGCAGCGCGCTTGTATGGAATAGAAGTCCTTACCGGCACCTTGTCCAGACTTCCTGAGAATTTAAAGAAATACGACCTTGTGATCTTGAGTGCTGTTCTTGAACACGTACGGGATCTAAATGCTGCGCTGATGCAGGTTCGAAAGATTCTGAATCCAGGTTCCTTGCTCTATGTTGAAGTTCCAGATCTTAGCCAGTTCAATAATTTGCAGGATGCGCCATTCCAAGAATTCAGCGTCGAACATGTTAACTATTTCTCGGTTTTCTCTCTGACAAATCTACTCATGACTTGCGGCTTTGAAAGACTCGAATCGATGCAGAGCTCTACAGTGCAGCGAGGAAAAATCATTTCTCCAGAACTTAAGATGATGTGTAGAATGGTTGATATGCCCATGCAAGAGCGAATGACTTACGATGCAAAGACGCAGGAGTATCTTGAAAAATATATAGAGAGCTCAAGGGCTATTGAGTCTCGGATTCATACAGCGATCGATCGACTAGTGAAAGATGGCCGCGCAATAATCGTATGGGGTGTCGGTACGCATACTCAACGCCTCATGGCAAAAAGCTCCTTGTCTTGTGCCAACATAGTGGCCTTTGTGGATTCAAATCCCAAGTATCAATCAAAGTCTATAAAAGGCATTCCAATTATTGCGCCGAAGGATCTTCTTAATAGACAAGAGCCCATCCTGATATCAAGCAGCTTCTTTCAACAGGAAATAGAGCAGCATGTTAGGTCTGTACTGGGCTTAAAGAACGAGATGATTATGCTATATGAACATTAAAAAGTTTGGGCTATTCTTAAGATACGAGCGACTTTAGAGATTGCGGCTGTTTTAGGTCAACTATTAGGAATGTAATTGCTCGAAAAAGTTGGGAAATGAAATTAGAGATTGCCACGCTTGGCTGTCGCCAAGCTCGCGATGACGTCATTGGGAGGCTTCTGACAGGCAGCTGTTGCGATCTTAAGTTCCTTTCCCTCGGCTTAATAAGTATTTAATTAGAAATCAGCTAATCATATGACATTAATAAGTATAGTTACACCTTGCTACAACGAAGAAGAAAATATTAAAGAGCTGTACGAGCAGGTAAAGAAAGTCTTTCAAGAGCTGCCAGAATATTCTTATGAGCATATATTTATAGACAACGCCTCATCGGATAGCACAGTCGCTATTCTAAAAGACATCGCTGCTGCAGACAAAAATGTGAAGGTAATTGTGAATAACCGTAATTTTGGGTGCTTGCGTTCGGGTACCCA
>JAAZON010000674.1 GCA_012797725.1 SAR324 cluster bacterium
ATAGGCTAGGCCGCGACCTTTGTTCTCAACCCCGAATTAACGGACATGAGTTGCGGGTTTCGCTGAAACGTTCTCATCTGAGGGAAATGGTGCGGATTATTGAGGATCACTTCCCCGGAATAGAGACAGCTGTTACAGATTCTTCGTCTGAATCATGTATGCCGCGATTCGTCGAGGCATATAAGCGGCTAAAGCAAATCTACGCAATTTACGATGGTATGTATCGGGCAAAATTGCAGGGGCGTGATCCTTTCGACAGCCTTCCAATTAACCGGGGCGACGGCTCTGATCTAGAGAGCGCAGAGGAGTAGATCGTTATTACTTAATCTTCCCCTCCACCGCGAACACCTTCTCGTGCATAATCGGCCCATGCCCAAAGTAGCCGTTCTGCTGCAATTCCAGGACCTGAATCACACACCGACACCCTGCAGTCTTGTGATTACTGAATTGTTGCAACTAGGATTCGACCCTGTTCAGTAAACTTTATTGCATTGTTTAAGATGTTCATCATCACTTCAATGATCTTGTCTTGGTTAAAGCTGCTTCGCGCATGTTTGGGTCGAGTTGTAGCTCGAATTTCAATCCTTTCTGCTCCGCAACATGCTGCATAGTACGGAATGCCTCCTCTACCGGAATATTTATGCATGTCTTAACAAAATCATAGTTCATCGCACCCATTTCGAGTTTTTTGAAGTCAAGTAGAACAATTAGTGCCACCCTACTCTTCAGGAGACCAAGTTAATCTATTCTATACTAAAACAGAATAAGACGACCCATTGTGTACAGCAGGGGAAAAGTGTGGCGCCAACATGCATGCATGTCCAGCGCGTTTGATAGTGGGCAGTGCTTCAAGCATCGTGCAAGGAAACGAAAGTGCTCTTTATCATCAAAGGCGATAGGCTCAGAGGCAAAGAAGCTAAAACCAAAGTAGACCCAAGTCTTCATTGAAGCTACAGTCTGTTCTCACACATACTTATCCCACGCATCCCAAGAAGCAGCACATATATGAGATAGAAGCTTGAGGTTAAAATTGAAATAACATCTTGGTCTTTTGGAAATTGAAAACACCAAGTGTCGTTAAGAATATGGCCTTAGTGGAGAGCTTCGAAAGAGCTTGTATTTTAAGGAGTCTCTCTTCTAGGTTACAAGAGACAAGATTCGTCACGTCAAGAATTGGAAGTCCCAACGCCCGGCACAGCCTCTCCCCTGGATTGCCTAAGCTATCCTCGATCACAACACGACAAAGATGCAAAAGCTCAAATGGCAGAATCAGAAAGGTGCCTCGATTGCAGCGCTAAACGCAAATCTTGACGTTCTGAGGCAAGGTGATGAATATGCCCGAGTCTACTGCGAATCCTAAGGGATATAAGGACAATCACTCCGTAAAAGTGCTTGAGTGAATTTCCTGCAGACCCTTGAAAAAACTCCCTCGACAAAATTCGCTGCAAAAGCATAAGCTTATGTTTGAGTTCCCCAGTTCAGGCTGGCTCTTTAGCGTAGCTCTTAATCGGAGAGGTGGTTTCTATGAAAAAGTTATATGTAGTGCTTTATGCTCTAATCGTTTTAGGTCTTACTTCATGTGGCGGAAGTTCAAACCATAATGCTACTCAAGAGCTTCTGGATGAGGCTCAAGCCATTGTTACAGCTCAGTATCCAGATGTTCGGCTCCTCGAA
>JAAZON010000675.1 GCA_012797725.1 SAR324 cluster bacterium
AGGAAACTATTGATCGACATTTTCTGGATTCACTCTCAGTAGCTAGAGTATACAAATTTAATGGCATACAGTCTCTAATTGATGTAGGAACTGGAGCTGGCTTCCCTGGGATGGCTCTAAAAATAGCATTTCCAGATCTTAAAGTTACATTGATGGACTCAGTAAAAAAGAAACTTAGCTTTTTAGAAGATGTAGTGAAGTATCTTGGACTTCGAGACGTAGAACTTCTTCATGGACGTGCGGAGGATTTGGGCAGAGATCTTAAATATCGTGAAAAGTTTGACTTGGTAACGGCCAGAGCTGTATCGGAACTTAAAATCCTTCTTGAATTGACCTTTCCCTTTGTTCGAGTTCAGGGGCGAGTATTTCTTTGGAAGGGAGTCGATGTTGAAAATGAGATAGAAGCTTCCAAAGGCGCCCTTAAGGCTCTTGGTATCGACAAGGCAGCGGTGGAAAGATGTAATTTAGGGAAAAATCAAGGCACAATAATTTACATTGTGAAGAAATCTAAACTTAGTAAAGACTTTCCTAGAAGCCCAAAGAAAATTTTATCAAAACCTTTGTGATAATTTTAGAGTTTCGCTGAGATCGGTTTGGTCTCAGATTTATTCACAAGTCGTTCTATGGTTTCTTGGAGAATCTTAGCGCTAAAGGGCTTTAATATGTAGCTTGAGATTCCTGATTTGAAAGCCTTAAAGACTTCTTGCTTCGTTGCCGTAGTAGCAATCAATACGAAAGGAATGTCTTTAAGTTCTTCTCGTTGCCTAATTTCACGCATCAGTTTAATTCCGTCCATCGAAGGCATTTCAAAGTCAGAGATGATCAAATCAAATGGCATAGCTTCAAGCATAGAAATAGCTTCTTGACCATTCTCTGCCTCTGTGAAGTTTGAATAACCAAGCTTAGAGAGGTGACGCATCACGGCTTTTCGTGCGCTTTCAACGTTATCCACTATCAAGATTTTTAAATCTTTATTGGAATCATTCACCCTGGCGCCTTTGTTCAAAAGATATTCCTATGATTTATTAAATCGGCTATCCCTATGGAGAACTTAAATGCTGCTTTTCGAAAGGACTGGGAGGGAAAGGGGGTATGAATAAATAAGGCAATATTCTCAATCCATTATGTAGTTAATAGGGAACTACTGATTAGATGTGGGTAATTTAAGTCCGCCTTTGCATGCAGTTACCACTATCATCAATTAATTGAATAGGCTACGCCGAGACCTAATTGCTTGGATTAAGGACTTTGCCCCCACTTTTTGAGCAATTAGGTTAATTAATCCAATCTTTATTGAAATAACTCAGGGAAGCAACTTAACGTGACATTCATTTACTATAATCTGTGTAAATCATTGCCTCTTATGAGGTACGTGGATTTTCTTGGATAAATTTCGCGGTGAAATTGCAATCGTCAAAATTAACGGTTTAAAATTCATAACAGCAGATATGAATCCCTGTGTCAAAGAATTTGCGGTTGGGTGGTCTATAAAGCACATAGGAGCGATCAGTTTCCTGCCTCACACCTTCGGGTGCTACCTCCTTCGCCCCTCCATTTGCCTTTTGTTTCTGACTCTGAATTGAAGAAAGCCGAAATCAATCTGTTTCCACTACAACGCCCGATGATGGACTTGTGCAGTATTTCCAGCACGTGCACCTAAATATAAAAGTAGTGGACTTCTTTGATGCTGAAGTTCCTCGACTGAAACAGCTCTTGCAAAAATCAAGGAAGTTGCAAGCCCTTGCATCAGATCGTAAATAATCGATGCAGTGGAGGGAGCTTCGGGTTGAATGTAAACAAGTTGATCCACTCCCTCGACTGCAAAAGGACGCCCTCGTCTATCAATCTTTCCACCTAATATTTTTGTACGTGCGGCAGCTTCTCCACTATAGTTTCTGGCAAAGCGGCCATTAACATTATATGCCCAGATGCTTCCGGGCCCTTCTATTCCTATCAATAATCGTGACTTCAATACACCGGCTGCTCCAACTGCAAAGGCAATTGTCACGCGAGTTCCAACTCCTCCATCAAAAACAATAGGAGCCTTGATGCCTGCTTTTGCTATCGCATATCCGGTCTTGATATTATCTGGGGCAAGTGAAGCCACAGTTGGTGTGCTACAAATACCACCTTCGCCAATTCCGACTATCAAGGAATTTGCACCGGCTTCTACCAAGCGCTGGGCCTCATACAACTCTTCGGTGCCACTTCCGCTTACAACCTGCCCAGCAAAAATCCGGATATTATCAGCAAATCGATCTCTTAATGCTTTCACTGTCTCATGAAGGACGTTACGGTTTCTCGGGTCGTAGACCCTGAAAGTTTTGACTCCTGATTTTTGAAGCAATTCCACTCGCTTTACAGCTTCTTTTGGATTCGCTTTTAGTGTGGCACCAATTAACTCTTTGGCTCGATTGATAAGCAAGTCTCGGCGAGGGTGATTTTCTATGGCAGGATCCTTTTCCAAGATTGAGAAAGCTTCTTGAGCCATCAAAACCTGGTTTTCAACATTGCTCCAGATACTATCTACCGGAATAAAACCAAAACCTCCAAGAAGTGCCATCGTTTCCAATGACCAGGCGCTTACAACATCAGGCATCGATGACATTAAAAACGGTAAGGTCACCAGATCATTGCTGGTGTAACTAAAGAGCCCTGTGGCTATAAGTGCACGAGCGCTGTCGCTATATTTTCTCTCTTCCGAGGGTTGTTTGACCCCAAGCGCATAATCTGAAAAGGTCACACTGCGTTTTTTTGCAACGGCCTTTTCCATTACATCAATATTTTTGCTTTCTACTGGCACATATCCTCGAGTTTGTAGTGTCTTTTGGGCTTCAAGGAGCGCATCATGCGTTACAATCTCAAGGCAAATATGGCGGTCTACAAGAGCTGTAACGGCGAAGTCACGTGGAAGTAATGCAAGGCCATCTTCAAGTTTGTCATACTTTGTATGTATCGGATACATACCAGCCGCCCTCAGAAGATCTCTATCGCGTCTCTGTAAATTCAATCGAAGTCTCTCATAGTATTCGGCATACTGAACTTCAAGTTCTGCCTTAAGATTGGGATCAATTGGAGTAGATATGAATTCCTTGAATGACTGTAACAAATCTTTATCAATCACTACTCTATAATCATTTATCGAAGACGTGCTTACTTCAATGATAAAAGGATTATCGCGAAGTGCCTCCACTGCTTTTTTTCTCATGGAGATCTTGTTTTTTTCTTCGGCAGTCATTTCTGCAAATGTTCTGTTTGAATCATCGCTCTTTGAGTTGCCTATTTTCGGAATGAAAATGTCATCCCATCCAAATCCATTAGATCCTCTTGGAGAATCCGCTATGCATCCATCAATTGTTCCAATGCGAGTTTGAACTTCTATGCCGTCAAAAACTGCAAGTGTGCAATAAGCTGTGGCCCTTGATCCCTTGACTCCAATTGAGCGACACAAAGCCTGCCTTGCCTCAATGCTGCCAGCGAATTGATCAACTAAAGGCCCTGGCCGCCCCTCAAGCGCCTCGATGGAAAGAGCAGAATCCTCTACAATTACAGGCTTTCTTCCATTGGCAAAGAAGGCTGCTTTTGCTTTCTCACTTGCAACGTAAATAATATCTTCAATGGAAAAACCTTTGCATTGAAGCTCCGGCACATCCAGGTCTTTCACTAGCTCTATTGAATAGCCGAGTACTTCTTCTATCTCTCGAATTTTGTTTTTATTACTTGTAGCAAACGGAATTGTAATTCTTCTCATTTTTATCTCATTTAGCTTAGTGACAAAGCTTAGCCTAACACAATTTATTGCCTCGCACATATATGCTAGAGTCATTCTTTATGGATGCATAGGAATTTAAAAGCAAATGGCAGAGTATATTGAAATTACAGGAGGCTTCCCCCTTAAAGGTAGTGTAAGAGTAAGCGGTGCCAAGAATGCCGCACTACCACTTTTAATTGCCTCATTGTTAACATCGGAGAAATGCGAGTTTTCAAACCTTCCAAATTTGCTTGATGTGAATATTCTGACTAGGCTTCTTGAGCATTTTGGAGGACAAGTATCTCATCAAGGAAATGAAGCAAGTATTCAGATTCCAAAATTGATAGCAATAGAAGCAAGATATAGTCTCGTGAAAGCCCTTCGTGCTTCATTTTGGATTTTGGCTCCTTTACTAGCAAGAGGTGGAGCAGCCCGAGTGGCTCTACCAGGAGGCGATATCATAGGGGCTCGCCCAGTAGATATGCATCTTGAGGCGTTTGCAAAAATGGGAGCTGATGTCGTTGTTAAACATGGGGTGGTTTATGCAACAGCGCCTCAGGGCCTACATCCCGCTACAATTAATTTACGTTTTCCTTCAGTGGGTGCGACGCATCAAATCTTGATGGCTGCTTCATTGATTAATGGCACATCTGTCATCAATGGAGCTGCAAGAGAGCCCGAAGTTGTTGCACTGGCTGAGATGTTGAGTCAGATGGGCGCTAAGATTGAGGGGGCGGGAAGCTCGACTATTAGAATTTCCGGATGCAGTGAATTAGGCGGTGCACGTGTAAAGGTGATTGGGGATCGAATTGAGGCAGGCACTTACATGCTTGCGGCTGCGGTCACAAAAGGCGATATCCAGATAGATGGCATTAATGCGGGACAACTTGGGCAATTTAAAGATGATCTTCAAAATTCAGGTCTATCTATAAAGGAAACGGAAGATGGCCTGCATGTCAAAGCTTCAGAACGCCTTAGGGCTTTAAAAATTCGAACTTCACCATTCCCTGGTTTTGCCACGGATATGCAGGCTCCAACTATGGCAGCATTGTGCACTGCAGAAGGTGAAAGCACTATTGAAGAAAACGTATTTGAGGGACGCTTTGGTCATGTTGCAGAACTTTGTCGCATGGGGGCATCAATAAAAGTTGAGGAGCGTGTCGCGCACATTTCTGGAGTAGATGCGCTAAATGGTGCTCCAGTTGAAGGATTCGATATTAGAGGAGCCGCGGCTCTAGTTATTGCGGCTCTTGGGGCAGATGGGCTAAATCAAGTC
>JAAZON010000676.1 GCA_012797725.1 SAR324 cluster bacterium
AAAAGTATACTCCCAGCTGGTAGTGATTATACATTTTGGGGGAAAGGGGTAAGCCAAGGGCATTCTGACGCAATACGCCGTGTTCCCGGTGTGAAAAATGCAGTGCAATATACAATTCCGAGAGCAGAAGCCCTTGAACGTGTGCGTGCAGGGGAGAATCCTGAACTTTCAACACGTGATAAGCATCGTCGGGAATGTTTTGTGGTGTTGAAAGATGGAGCTGACAAGAAAGAGGTCGAAAAGGCCATCATACAGATGCCAAACTATTTTGCCGATTATGATACAACTGTGCATTTCGTTGATGAGGTGGAGCTTGCAAAGCATCATTCTCGCATGCCGCATGGGGGCTTTGTAATCAGAAGTGGGAATACGACTGAAGATAATCCTTCTGTCATCGAGTTTTCTTTGAAAGTTGACTCAAACCCTGAATTTACAGCGTCAATTCTTGTTGCATATGCTAGGGCGGTGTATCGGATGTATAAATCCGGTAAAAGAGGTGCTATTTCAGTTTTAGATGTGCCTCTAGGATTATTATCCCTCCAAGATGGGGCTAGATTGAGAAAGGAACTCCTATAAGAGAGAGCTTCTTTGGAAACTACAAACTAGTTTCCAAGAACTAAATCTCTTCAAGAACATTTCGTATGCTTGAGCTCTTGTTCAGTTAATCTCGATTCTCCGAATACTTCGCGCTCTAACGAAGCCTCTGGTGCAAGTATCAGACCTTCCAAGGGGGCGCCATGTATTTTTATTAAATCATACTGCTGTAAATTGCGGGCAATATGTCGGGTATTGGCATTATTTCTCTTAGAGACTATTAATTCCCCAAAAGCGTCTTTGCCACATATGGGAAAGGAATTACCTGGATTAATCTTCCTTGAATCTGCTAAAATTCTATACCCCTGGCGCATGGCTCCATCTTTAACAAAAACAAATGCTGAAAACTTTGTCCTATGCTTGTTGAACTCAGTGAGTTTATCAAGTTGGCGAACAAGAGGAGGGATCTGCCATCTTATGGTTCCATGGCACCAATCCCGATCTGATTTTGCAAGCATGGGACATGGATCTGTATGAGTGCAAGGGAACTGTGGGAGTAGATCTGGGAACTTTGAAAGCAAGACGTCGCGAAGCAGCATTAAGTTTCGTGTGATCTCTTTCGATCCAGGTTCGAGGAGAATCAAAATCCCTTGTCGAGCGAGCGACTCATGAAGCACCTCTATTAGCTCGAAGCTCTTGCCTGCACCAAGTTCGGATATGACGTTGGCTGCGAAAATTATATTAAACTTTCGTTCTGGCACAGCAGAACCATTCAAAAATTCTACTCGCTCCGTTGACCAAGGAGAATGAACTTGAATCTTCTTTGCTACTTCTATCATTGAAAAAGAATAATCTATGCCAATATACGAACATTTGGGATTCAATACACTTTGAGCAGAGAGAATGCCTGTTCCAGGGCCGCAACCAAAATCAAGCACTTCAAGTTGTTTCTTTTTATAAATGGCGGGAAGATCCAAGAGAAGCAGGCGAAGTTTCCAGAAATTTATGATTGTGTAATACATGGCATAGGCGGCAGCTTCTTGTGGGGAGAGACTTCTTGAAGTCTCAGGATTGATTGGGCTTAAATAGTTAGAGGAAAGCTCCTTTATGCATTTTGCGTAAGGAAGAAGATATTCCTTTGCTATGTTGCCTTGCTTGTATTGCCTGAGCGCATCAGGAGGTAGAAGTGTTCTTACAAGACATTCTTCTAGCAATCTGAGGGGGTCTTTGTTTTCTGTCATAAGTCTCAATTGAGTGGATAGCAAATCTCACTATTTTTGATAAACTTAGTCTATATGAAGAATAGCCCATTAATCCAAAAGATAAAATCCAGAGAAGAAGCATCTGCTTGTGTAAAGCAATGGCAAAATAAAGGTGAGAAAGTTGGATTTACCTCAGGGAGTTTTGATTTGCTTCATCTCGGCCATGTTGAGTATCTCGAAGAAGCTTCTAGGCATTGTGACCGATTGGTTGTGGCGATTAACTCAGATGCATCTGTGCGGGCCTATAAAGGGCCCAAGCGTCCAATTTGTGATGAGAGGAGTCGGTTACATGTCATCGCCAGCCTTTCTTCAGTTGACCTGGTCTTCTTATTCGACGAGACAAACAACAATACCAATGTAAAAGTTCTTCGTCCTGACCTATATATTAAGGCAGGTGATTACACTAAGAGTCGTATGACATCTGCAGATATAGTGGAATCACAAGGTGGAAAGGTCTTAATAGTACCCTTTGCAACTGGATATTCATCTTCCGGTATAATTGAGAGAATATTGGAGGTTTATGGTGATGAACAACCTAAAAGTGCACCTAAACTCCATTACAAGAAAGCTCCGGCAATCTTTATTGATAGAGATGGAACGATAAATGAGGAATTCGATTATATAGATGATCCTAAATTGTTTAAATTAATTCCTGGGGCGATGGAAGCAATTTATTCCCTTGAAAGTGCAGGCTATAGAATAGTGATTGTTACAAACCAACCAGGGATTGGGTTTGGCTATTATTCGAAGCAGGATTTTTTTCGAGTAAATAAGAAAATGCTTGAAGCCGCATCGGCTG
>JAAZON010000677.1 GCA_012797725.1 SAR324 cluster bacterium
ATGTACTGTATCGGGTCTTGTCACGCTTCACTCAAGTGCTCGCTCCCTTCTGTCCATTCCTGGCAGAAAGCCTATGGGAACGACTGGGCCATACAGAAAGTGTCCACCTTTCCGATTGGCCAACGGTCGATGAAAGCTTGATTGATCTAGAGCTGTCGAAAGAAATTTCTTGTGTTAGAAAGATAATCACTGCCGGGCTTGCTATTAGAGCCAGGGAAAGAATTAGAGTTCGTCAGCCACTTAGTACCCTAAGAGTTGCGCAGCGAACTAAGATTGAACTTGGCCCATACCTTGATTATATTCGCGAGGAATTGAATGTTAAGACTGTTGAAATCCTAGAAAATCCAGATGAGATTGCTCAGCGCATTGGCAAGCCAAATGCTCAGCTCATTGGGCCTAAACTTGGTAAAGCAACCCAGGAAGTTATTAAGTTAGCAAAGGAAGGTGCCTTCACAGTCAATGCGGATGAAACTATTAGTGTCGGAAATTATACCCTTCAAAAAGAAGAAATGGAAATTTGTTTTGTGGGTAAAGACAATCTAATAGTGGAAAGCACCTCGGACGCGGTAGTAGCCCTCAATACAGTTTTGACGCCAGAGCTCGAAATGGAAGGTTACGCTAGAGATCTGGTTCGACAGATTCAAGAACTTCGAAAAGATGCTGAACTAAACATTTCCGATCGAATAGAACTAAGCATCCAAGGGGCCGATGATATTCTATCCGCACATGGGTCTTATATATGTCAGGAAACTCTAAGCGAAAATCTCTTGCCTTTAATGCCCAACCCTTTGATCTCAAGGACTATTGAGGTTGGGCAGAGGAACGTGGATGTACTTTTAAGAAAAGTGTCTTTAGACAAATAACCCCCCATAGGACCCGGAGCACATGCCTTTGATTGCTTAAACTCAGTGCTTTCTGTGTGCTTTGTGGTTAATAAAAGTGTCTTTGGATAATAACCACATAGGTCTCAGAGAACTCAAAGGGCGTTAAACCTTTCTGGGTTGAGACGCGCATACGTGGAGAGTACCGCCGTAAAACAATAATAATTACGACGACAAGTCTAATAAGTTCGGGGAATTATCCGAATTTTTCATCGCGATTTCCATGGATTAGTATTAAATAATCTGGCAAAATGTCACAAACGATGTTTCTGGGGCCGTTCGGGATAGAATCTATCAGTAAATCAAAAATTTAGTTTTTTGGAGTACCATAAAAGTGAAGGTTCTAGTTGTAGATAGTCCAATGGAGAGCCAAGTTCAAGTCGCTCGAATCTTCGATTCGTTAAATCAGACGGATCGAGACATGCTTGACATTAAGCTGAGCCTTGCTAATGAGAAGACCTATCTCGAGCGTATTTCAGAGATTGATGTATTGGTGATTGGCCCGAATTCCATAAGTCTCTCAAAAGAAATTTCTCATGCTGCAAAAAATGCTCGTCCCGATATAAATATTCTAATATTTGTATCAAACGACTTCTACTCAAGTGAGTCCTTTAGGCTTGGACTTACTGCAAAAGCTCGTAAAGTACTCCCTATGAACGTCGCTCCTCTCGATCTTCTTCAGGAGTTTTTGCAGATTCAAGAACTGCAGAGAGCTTGTGGCCGAGCCAGAGAGGGAAGTGTAATTGTGGTAACACAAGTAAAAGGTGGCCTGGGAGCAACAACACTTTGCGCAGCCCTTGGAGAAGCTTGCAGTAAAGCACAAAAAAAAGTGCTCCTTTGGGATTTGGATATAGAATCAAAAGATTTAGCTCGTTCTTTGCTCGTGCAAGAAAGCCGAGGCTCCGTCATGAGTTCCTGGGTAAAGGGAACTCGGGAGATCTCTCGAGATTCGATAAACGACGCAATTGTATCTCTCGATCTTAATTCAAACTTGCTCCCCCCTCCTGACTCAATGCCGTCTGCAATGGATCTACTTGGACGTATGGAGAGTGAGAATCTTGCGCGAAAGATAATAGACCTCTCAAGAATTAAAAATGACTGCATTATTATCGACACTTGCGGAAGGATGTGCCCCCTCACTGGGACCTTGCTTAGAATCGCAGATATTGTCCTTGTACTAATTGATGATTCGATTTTGGGCTTAAGCGCGATTCCAAGTTTCATGAAGTCAATTAGGCAATATATTCTTTCAAATGATGTGGTTCGATTCTTGCGGACTGGGACTACCATGTCGGCAGAAAAAATTAGAAATAGAGTAGATTCTGAGGGGCTTTTTGGCAAAGTTTGTTGGGAACTCCCCTCAATGCCATTTGATATAGCAGCAGGAGAATGGCCCGGGAGCGGGAAAACTCTTTACTCATTAGGAACAAAGAAGACTATAACTGCTATAGACAAGCTCTCGAATAGCTTGGGCTTATATCAAAGTCCAGGCCTCAAATCTCAAATTCAAAAGCTATCGTCTAGCTCGCGAATCAGAAAGATCTTGGGTATTGCGAAAATTGGGGCACAGAACAAGTCAGAAGAAATAACGGTAGATTCACTTGATGCGTGAAAATTTTGTTCGGTAATTTGTTGGCTAGTAGGAGTTGAGAATGACATATTTCAGTGGACAAAGCAGAGGAATTTCATGGACTAATGGAAGACTTCGCGCAATGTTAATTAGGCTTTCAATAGTAGCTTTGTTTCTTTCTATTTGCATACTTTTGGTATTTGTTGTCTTCTCTCCGGATGCAAAAAGATTACAGATCGCTTCCTTGTTCCCGGAGTATTTTCGCCGTCAAAGAGTTGTTGTTGAGCCTCAAAAGCAGGCAACGATAGTAAAGGCCGACGTGTTGGTTGCAACTGAGACTATTCCAACTGGGACTAGACTGCGTCCGAACATGTTCAAAATTGAGCTAAGGCCTATA
>JAAZON010000678.1 GCA_012797725.1 SAR324 cluster bacterium
TGGTACAAGTGTATATATATATATGAGGCTGGGTTTTTATCCTCTGCGGCTCGCCTTGGCTACGCCAAGATCTCGCTTGCCCTGCTATTACCAATGATTTTTTGTCAAAAATCATTGGCGAAGGTTTATTCCCTTATTTTTTGTATTCATAAGTACATGGGAAATATGCTTTAATGAAGAATAGGATTTAAAGATATGGATTCATCCGAAAGCACTAAGGCCGATCTTGAACTTGCACTTGCTGTAATATTAGTGGATCTTGCTTCCACTGACGAGGCCTTCGATCCTTCAGAATATGAAGTTATCTCCAGAGGACTTAAGGAAGTTTTTGGAACCACAAAAGATCGAGTTCAGCAATTAGTAAATCAATCCCGTCAGATTCTCGAGTCGCTTCGCGGGACGAACAAATACACCAACATGCTTCGAGACAACCTAAATAATACTGAGAAAAAGGAAATACTCGCAATAATAGACGATCTAATTGCCGCAGATGGCAAAGAGGATCCCTTTGAAGTCTACATGAAAAGCCGTATAGCAAAGGCGCTTGGTTTTGAGGTTGAGCCTGATTAGAAGCCAGAAGAATTATTTAGCTAAGAAAGCGTGTAACTTAGGGTGGGGCGTGATTTTGCTAGCTAAATTTTTTAAACGACACAAAAGCAAGGCCATCTTAGCTTCTTCATAATTTCAAGTAGTTAGGCCCCGCTTTTGTTTTTTTGTTCTTAAGCCCAGTTTTTAGTCCCAGTTCCTCAAGAGGCTCAAAAAGAAGCCGATAGCTCAAGTACTGACACGGAGGTGTTGCAAGGAGGCTGGTTTACCAGTGCTGCCCCAAAACCGCATTGGTAAGCACAGTAATCGTGCTCTGATATCTCTCTAAGTGGCTCTTCCGTTTGTCCCAAACACACAATTTGTTGTTCAGAGCACCTTTATGACAGTGAGGTTGTAAATATGTCAATCAATTCAAGTTCGTCCGGGGGTATCCGGAGAATTCTCGATGACACATCAAATAAACTTGTAAAATCATCCGAAAGGCTGTCCAGTGGCTTGAGAATCAACTCAGCTTCTGATGATGCAGCTGGACTTGCAATTGCGGCGTCTCTGGGAACAGAAGCTGCTATTGGAAGGAAAGGAATCGACAATGCAAGTTATGCACAGAGTGCACTTGACATCGCAGATGCAGCAGTCGGTCAAGTGAAAAATATTGCAGATCGTCTTAATGAACTTGCTCAACAATCTGCCAATGGCACTTTGAGCAATGAGCAACGAAGTTCACTGCAAGATGAGTTCTCTCAGCTGACGCAAGAAATCGATCGTATCGCACAAACAACACAGTTCAATGGAGTCAATCTCCTGCAGGGAGTGAGTATTCCAGTGCCTGTTTCAGATGCATCGAATCCAAACAACATTATTAATATTCCTGCTATTGAGGTTAGCTCAAATCCCTTATCTGGCCATAACGTCAGCACACAGGAATCGGCAAAAGCAGCCATGGCTGCTATATCGAGTCTCAGAGATAATCTAAATGAGGCAACATCCAGCATCGGTTCAATCGAGAAGCGCCTTGAGTCCGCTACATCAACTGAAAAAGTTGCTGTTGAAAATCGCTTGTCTGCTGCTTCAAGAATTAGAGATGTGGATTATGCATCAGAGGTCGCTGAACACACCAAACTCTCGATTCTTCAAGACTCAAGCACGGCAATGATGGCTCACTCAAAACAGCAGGAGTCTATGGTACTACAACTGCTAAAATAAGAGACCCCCTGCTCTGCGTTAAGGCCCGGACTTAAGTGCCGGGCCTTTTATTAGCCCCTGGTTAGGACGTATCTCTGGCAGGGTACTTTCCTAAAGAAACAAAAAACCTCATAAGGAGGTCAACTCTCCTTAATTATCTACTTTGCGCTAGAGTATCTTGATACTTTTTGATTCCTAAAGGTTTATATGGCGGTTTTATGAGCTTATAAGAGTTCATTATGGTTGTTCCCGAAAATCCCCTGTGTACATATGTCTGTAGCCAGCTGATACCTCTATCAGAGCTACGATTTTGAACTTGAAAGGCCAACAATATGTTGTGAGTCACCAAGAAGCCAAGACGAATAGTCAGAAGGCTTTCTTTGAAAATGTTAAAACAAAAAATTTCTCTGCGATTATCAATCTATTTAACGGTCTTTTTCCCGTAGAAGGTCAACCCTTTTTAATAAACCAAGAACAGATCATTAGATTTGATTTGTTCCTTGGCTTTGCAAGGCGAGGTATTTCTTGTGACACATTGAGAGTCCTTTGTGAAAGCATTTTCGACTCACACTCAATAGGATACTGCCTTTGCATGAAAAGACATCATCAAGGCAATAAAAAACAAGAATACAAGTATAGAAGGAAAATTTCCTGTTTCACAATTTTCCACCAAGGGAAGTGAAAATCAATTAGAAAGTGTTATTGCTTCCATATGGACAGATTAGCAAAATTTATCATGCACTTCGCTGCCTGGAAGTCTCCGAGAATACCCTGGCACATGATCTTCTAGAAACCAGAAAGTCTTTTCTGGAACTCAATGAGATTTATTAAAGTGCAATGGTTTTAATTAGAGCACGTTATCGATAGCTTTCTGCTCAAAAAAGCGTATGAGATGAAAAAATACCTTCATTCTCAATTTCTTTGTTTACCATTCAAGTCACTTCTGCTTCTTTACAAAGAAGTGGTATGAATAACTTTATTTCTGTAACCTACAGAAAACTTTCTGGTCTTTTTTAACAGTGGAACACTCACAGAAAAAGCTTTCTACAAAGGAGTAGCTGCCAGATGGTGGAATCAGGTTGTCCCTTGGGGATCGTTTGTGAATTTGCCTAAAAGCGTTGATGGATCTTTCGACTCGTCAGTTGAATCAGTGGCCCTTGCATGTCAAATTAGGATTATTTAGCATTTTCGACCCGGAAATTAAGTTTTAGTGAAAGCGATATTTGGCGACCGACCCAGAAACTTGAGCCATCGCAACAAAACATTGCGATGCTGCCCACTGAAATATTAGCTTGAACGCATACCAACGCTAATAATTCGGTCTAAAGCCTCTTCGAGCACTGAATCGGGGTATGTGAGAGAAATACGAAAATAACCCTCACCCCACTCTCCATAACCAAGGCCTGGTGTCACAACAACGCCTGTTTTCTCCAACAATTCAGTGGCAAATGCTGCGCTTGACCCTTTGTAGCGTTCAGGCACGCTCGCCCAAACGTAAATAGTACCTTTAGGTTTTTCGACATCCCAGCCGCTACTATTAAGAGTGTCAACAACAAAATCCCGCCGACGTTTATAAACTTTATTGACTGAAGGAATAATGGATTCGGCAAGGCTAAAGGCTTTTGCCGCTGCAAATTGAATTGCTCGAAGGGAGCCATTGTCTACATTTTCCTTAACTGTTTGAAGAGCCCTCACTGCTGTTGTATTCCCAACCACAACCCCGACTCTCCAACCTGTCATATTAAAGGCCTTACTTAAGCTAAAGAACTCGACAGCGACTTCATCCGCACCATCTACCTCAAGAATACTAGGCGCTATAAAGCCGTCGTATGTGTTCTCGGTATAAGCGGCATCATGACAGATAAGAATATTATTCTCTCGTCCAAACTCAACTGCCTGCTTGAAGAAATCAAGAGATGCCACCGCAGTTGTAGGATTATTAGGGTAATTCAACCACATTATCTTGGCTAAACGGCAAATATCTTTGGGAATGGATTTAAAATCGACGAGAAAAGCGTTTTGCTTTAAAAGCGGAGTAAAGTAGGTTTGTGAACCCGCAAAGGCATGGCCAATATTATAGGTGGGATAGCCAGGTCCCGAGGCGATCGCGAGATCTCCTGGATTTAGCAAGCCCATGCAAAACTGCACAATCGCATCTTTACTGCCTGTGGTTGCCACTATCTGCAGATCTGAGAGCCTAACACCAAAGCGACGTTTATAAAAGGCAGTTGCCTCTTCCTTGAGTAGCTCGACTGGTACGTCGCAACCATAGCGATGCCTGTTTAAATCTTGAGGATCATCTATTGCCCTAATCAATTCTTTAACTATTGGATCAGGAGTCGGATAATCTGGATCCCCGATACCCAAAGAAATGACTTTTTCCCCTCTGCATTTCATTTCGGCAATCTTTCTTCGCAAATCCGCAAAGAGATATGGAGGTAATATTTTAAGACGCTCAGCTACTTCGAAATTCATATTTGTTACCTAAAAATATTTTCTTCGAATACCATTCACGCAGATGCTCCCGAAGGAAGGAATCCCCTGTTTGCCTGTTTAAGCGTAGTTCCTCTAGTATGAAAGACCCCTGCCATCCAATCCATGACCACACCGATATCGATAGCACATCCACCCTTTTCTTTTATAACATCACAATAAATCTTGCCTAGTACTCCGGCACCTACCAGAAACAACGCCCCTGCGTATGGAACCCGAATCGATGAAACTATCTCTCTGAAATAGGTTGGATAATGGGGGTCTTCCTTGAGATTGATTTTATACATCTCTTCTCCTGGTACTATATATTTGTCAATTCTATGTATTCCACATTTCTTTATTTCTTCATCCAAGTCATGGGTCGAAATATAACCACAAAAATCTAATCCCATTAAGAGTCTCTTTAGTCTCCCTGACCAATAAAGATGTTGATGACATTGGGGATCGGTGACAATGATTTTCTCGAACAGCAAAGGATCTAGTTCTTTAGGCAGATTCCGAAGAACCTCTCTCCAAGCTTCAGAAGTAATAAGCAGCTTCTCGGAAGGCAGGCCTAAGACATCAGCATTAAGAAGTGCGGCATGAAGCATCTTCAACACTGCCGTTTCTTCCTTTTCACCGAGAGCACGTGGAACAGAATTCGCTGTGGCCGTTGCACCAAGAAGGTTTTTGTTACTTTGAGAGAGCACCAACCGTTCGCCATCTCCTACTCGTACAAGAGAAAAGGGCTGATTATTGTCAATGGCGCCTTTTATGGTTGAATACAATGCATCAACCCCTGCATCTGACCAGGAATAATCATGAATATCTGCCAGAGGGCTTGAAGATGCGACTCGCTTTTGCACAGATCTTTCAATATATGGCATGAAATCAACAAATCCATTTCGTTCACATAACTTCTGATAGCCTCGAATTATCGCAGTTAGAGACTCTTTGTTTTTTCTTAATTCTAAAGCATTCGCCTCGGCATTTATTTTGGTGTAAGAATCCTGCGCCAGGTGCGAGACCTCATCTAGAAGTTTGACGACTCTATCACCATGTGACGGCTCTGTTCTAAGTAACGACTTTGCATATCCTTCATACAATCCAACATGCTCGATGCCCTCCTCGATCATCTTTTCATATATGCGCTTTGCAGCCTCATTACAGTCAGCCTCCAAGAGCGCGTGTCCATATCCTAAACGTAGAGGGAATTTGTCTGGGAATTTATTGTAAGCTTCTTGCCAAAGGGGAAGTGTTTCTTTATAGGTTCTTTGCCTCATCTGACTGGTTGCCAATAAATGGAAAATTAGCCATTCATCATCAGAGCCTGAACTTCCTTCCCGCAAGTCTTTCAATAGATTTTCCGCTTCATCATAGCGAGACATGTCGATTAGAGCCGATGCATAATTGACAGCAAAGACCAACTCTTCAGGGAAGCGCTTCATGCCCTCTTCCCAGCGCTCAATTGAGGCCCTGGCACCTCTTTGACGAAGTGCCAGGTTAGCGTATCTTTCCCATAATCTCGGATCTTCTTGAGATCTCTTAATCAATTCTTCCAGAATTTCTTCAGCTTGAGAATAAAGTCCTTTTTTGATTAGAAGATCAACTTCATCTGTCAATCTCTTAGTTTCTGAATCAGCCATACCTCCGAATGTATAACGTGCACCAAATTTGGAACAGCAGTGTTATAGCTCTAGACTTAAGAGCATTTGCTGCATTTAAACCCTGCGCCAATGATTTTTGACAAAAATGAATGAGGCTGGGTTTATCTTCACCCTTCCAATAGATGAAGCCCCCTCTGCCGACGCCTTGCAAACATCCTGTCAAAAAAGGCAACGGACAAAGATAAATATAACATGTTGAGCGCTAAGCTCATTAAAAGCATTGAAGATGGTATACCCCCCGTATTTAGCACGGAGCGCATTCCCTCAAAAACATAGGTAGTTGGCAGCATCCATGCAGCAGGTTGAATCCACCCTGGCAATGCGCTCACTGGATAATAAACCGAGCTCAATGGTGCAAATAAAAAGCCCATGGTCCATGCTACAGTTTGAATTTGCCTCCCAAACCCAGCAATCAACCCTGATGCAAGAAATCCAAGCGACCATCCGAACATCACCAGACAAATCAAAAATGGAAGCAACAAATGTCCTACGCTCAATATGTTTAGCGAGTACAACAGCCAAGAAGCTATCAGCCCCACGACCACTGCTACCATGACCTTCAACACGCCCACCAACATCACACCAAGAGACCATTCAGTAAGTGTCAACGGGGTTGCGAATAGATTCACAGTATTCCCTGACCAGGTTTCCTCCAGGAAGCCAACGGAGATTTCATAATTAGCACGCCAGACAATCTGCCAGAATACAATTCCTGTTAGCATAATAAGCAGAGCATGTGAATGCACGTTACCTGATTCCGCAAGCCACTTTGTAGATAAACCCCATACAATCAGGTCCATTACCGGCCAATAAATTGCGTCTGAAAGCCGATCCCAGCTTCTCCGGAAATTATATAAATGGCGCATTGTTACCGCCAATACTCTATACACCTTCATACACCCTTCCTCGCTCCCGTTAGGAAGCCATACGTAAAAAATAGTCCTCAAGGGTTGGTTTTAGCACTTCGATGTCGCTGAAGTTCACACCTCGCATTGTTAAGCAGCGCAGTGCGTTTGCAATCTCCTCACTAGCAATTGATGCCTGAACCCAAGAGCCATTTTGACTCACATTGCCGCTTAACTTCTCAAGTGCCTTGCGAGCTGCCCTTGCTTCCTTCTCCACATGAACCCGAAGCGTCGAGACAGCGATAGTTGCAGCAAGACGCTCTGGTTTATCTACTGCAACAATGCGTCCATCCTTGAGAAAGATCACACGATCACAGACTTCCGCCACCTCACTCATGTTGTGTGAGGTATAAAGCATAGAAACTCCATATTCTCGCCTTTGTTCCTGCACAAAAGCACGAACATCAGCACACACGTCTGGATCAAGGGCCGCCGTAGGTTCATCCAGTAAAACCATTTTGGGATACCCCAAGAAAGCCTTAGCAAGCATTATTCTCGTTGCCTGTCCTGCTGACAATTTTCCTACAAGCCTCCTTCGAAGAGTCGTGCCATCAAATCTTTTCAAAAGCTTTTCAATGCGGATCTTCCTTTCTTTCCAAGCTAAACCTGCAATACGAGCATATATTTCCAGGTTCTCCTGAACCGTAAGATTCCCTGGCAAACGACTATAGCCATTGATATAGCCCACCTGTCCAAGAACATCTGAACGATGCATATAGAAGTCTCTATCGAAGTATTTTATGCTCCCACTGCTTGGCGTAAGCGTTCCCAGAAGCATATGAATAGTGGTACTCTTTCCCGCTCCGTTCGGGCCTAGAAGTCCGACGATTTCCCCTTCCTCCAATGCAAAAGATACACGATCCACCGCCGTGAAGCTTTTTCGCCCAGAAAAAACTTTTGTAAGTTCCTTAACCTCTAAAACAACTTTCATATATGTTCTCCAAACAAATTTGAACGTAAGCAGACCGAACCAAAGCAGCTTGGGAACTTATGTTTGCTTTTAAGATTTTTTCGAAAATTTAAAAGAATTCCCAAGCTTAGCGCACGCTAACCCGGGATTTTTTGAGCTCTTTTTTAAAGAATTAAAAAGATGCGCGAGATCGAGGGACAAAAACGTGCGTAGGTCAGAACGCAGTCTTCGGATTTATAAAAATTTGAATCATTGTTATCTCCCTCAGCCAGAATTGTTTCTCAAGTATACAGACACTTGAGATATATGCAAGTGTTTTTTAAAATTGAGTCCAAAATTTTAAAGATGCTATGAGTCAATCTTCTCCCCTCTGAAACAACTAACTTAAATAAGAGATTTACACAAAACCAACTGTCGCCATCTATTGCCAGAGTCATCTATAAAGTCATAGTCCTCATCGGGCAGAGGATTGAACCCACTTTTTTTATAGAATCTAAGGGCCGGATAGTTATCATCATCAACATAAACTTTAATTCTGTTTGCACCCATCCTTCGAGCAAGCTCCTCTGTATGAGCAATAATTTCTTTTGCAGCTCCTTGTCCCCTCATCTCAGGAACAACACCAAACCAGCCTAACCAAACAGTATCGTACTCCAACTCCGCTTCTTCTCGACTCTTTCCAGTCACATAGAGTCCTGAAACTCCCACACCTTTTCCATCCTTAGAATACAGAACATAATCTACCAAACGATGCCACTCCTGTACTTGCTCCCATAGAGCTGGATTTATCAAATTCTCAGATGCCAAGCGCCTGTAGGTATTACAGACAAGCACGTGTTCTTCTTCATCTTCAAAAACCTCTGAGACAAGCGTGATTGCCTCTTCTAGATTTTTATGAGTTATGGAACGCACTTCGAAGCCTAAGCCTGGGGTCTGCTCATGTAGATCACGAAAGGGGGGTTTCGATAGTCGGGCGCCTGAAAAAGGATCTCCCATATCGACACACATTCCCATCTGCATGCTACTCTGAGAGAGATCTTTTTGAAGAACAACTTCCTCATAACAATTCCCATCCTTATCCTTATATTGAACCTTCTCCCCTGGTATTTCTTCAAAGCCATTTTTTTTATAAAAAGCGATGGCACGCGAATTATCAGCATCAGTATATACTTTCAAAGTTTCGGCACCTGCTCGAATTGCTAGACTTTCAGTGTGCTCTATTATTTCTTCCGCTGCACTTTTCCCTCCTTCTCTTCTTCCTCTAAGCTCAGGCACAACCCCAAACCATCCAAGCCAGAGAGTTCCACTCGCTCGCTCAAGTGCTTCTTCTGACGAGGCACTGGCATACAGGCCTGATATGCCCACACACTGCTCGTCTTTCTTATAAAGCATGTACCTAACAAGCTTAATCCACTGCGTTCCTCCTTCAACAGGGAAAGCATAGATCAGATCCCCACTAAGCATGCGTTTATATGTGTTGCAAATACCCTGCGAATCGGATTCTCCGAATATCGCCTCGGCTGTTTTCATTGCCTCATTAAAATTGCTTTCTCTAACCTCATGAGCAGAGAGTCCCAACTGAGGTGTCAGTTCAACGGAGAAAGAAGGATCCATAATGAAATCTCAAAAAGATTAGTGGCGGAAGCGAAGTTCCACAATTTCAAAGGCATCACTCTCTGGATTAAACGCAATGAGTTTGCCTTCAGATAATCGATCCCTCAGCCTTTGCACATAGCTCGATAAATCGTCACGCACTTGCTCGGAACTCATCAGCACTTTGCCAGTAAAGATTCTATCGAGATTAGGGCCATAAAAACTCAAAATTGATGGATGCGGGCCATCATGTGAAGTCGGAACTTCTTTGCCAAGGATTGACCCTGCCTTCGGCGAAGCAACCAGAGAGTCTGCATGTTCAGGATCTATGAATCCCAGACGAATTGCCCTTTCTGAATCAGCTTGACCTAGCACATGATCACTTGCAATACGCAGTGTCAAACGCCCTATACCCTTCCTTCTATCTGATTCGCGAAATACAGCATAATCATAAAGATGGAATATTTCGGATGGAGAAAGCGGCTCTACCTCTCTTGTAACTGTGGCAATATATTCGCCGAGAGCCTTCCACTGCACTCTTTCAGCTCCCGCTCTGAAGTATCGGATGATGTCTTTACGTGGGTTCCCTTCTTCATCCAGCTCCCGACTTGCCTGATAAAGAAGAGCATATCCTATGTCTTTAGATACTTTGCCTGGAATTCTCACCGACTACTTCATAACTATCCCATCAGCAGCAAGAGATCCCACTTCATTGCCGTACAAAATTAGGTGCCCAAAGATCATCCTGATCATCAGTGTAATCGACATCGACCAATGGTTCATCTCCATATGTATCCATTGCCTCGATTCGTCGTTCAATCTTATCAATGTTCTTTCGTGATGCAGAGTGGATCGACTCGACGACAAAATGATAAGGAAGACTTAGTAAGTTTGATACTCGTTGTTCCGAGAGACCAAGTCTCGGTGCAATGGCATTAACAAAGGTTTCCGGAAGCGCAATCTTTCCACTTTTTACGAGACTTTGATGAAATTGCCCAAATGATGACCTCGTTAAATCTGCACCACGTGACTCATTGAGCAAAATATTAGAGCTATGTGATATCAAAAATTCTCCTTCAATAATCTTTCGATTCTTAGTGAATCTCAGTTTTTTCTTATTTCTCTTAAGTTATGACCGGATTGAACCAGATTGTAACACAAAAAAGGCACAAAGTTTTTATTTGGCCCGTAAGAAAAAGACCTGGGCTTAGTAAGCATTCAGACCTCTAAAGGAAGTCTTGAGTTTTCCAAAAGACGAGCAGTTGCTAGATATCGCCAA
>JAAZON010000679.1 GCA_012797725.1 SAR324 cluster bacterium
ATTTGAACCCTCGACCTCCGGGTTATGAGCCCGACGAGCTACCAGACTGCTCTACCCCGCGTCATTGAACTAAGAGTAAAGCACTGCAACAGATCCTTGTCAACAAAAGGAGCTTAACCTGCCTCTTTAACAAGGCGGTTTAGCGCTTGAATATCCGTTTTCCCACTACCAAGAAGGGGTATTTCATTCAAAAGATGAACTCGTGATATCTTCACTAGATTTGGAAAACCAGCCTTTACCAGCACGGCATTGGCTTTTTCCAGCTCAATCTCCTTCTTTGCAAACAGGTAAAGTTCCGGTCTGCTTCCATCTTCTTTTTCAAGCGAAGTAACCGCAAGTACGGGGCCTTCTTCGATAGTGCCTGGCCATTCGTTGGAAAGTGCTTCCTCTACGGCCGTAAGGCTTAGCATCTCCCCGCCGATCTTAACAAAGCGCTTCAATCTGCCTGCAATATGGAAAGCTCCTTTCTTAACAAAGCCCAGATCTCCGGAATTGTACCATTGCTTTCCATTGACTTCAACGAAGGGACTCTTAACATTTCCAAGATAACCACTAAATACATTATCCCCCCGAATCAAAATGAGCCCTCTTTCCCCTTCAGGTAGTGGTTCGAAAGTTTCATGGTGCACAATCATCATTTCCACGTTCTTCAAGGGATAGCCTATTCCAGCATGTGGCTGATAAGGACGATTTCCACAAACCACTGGTGAGCATTCTGTAATACCATATCCTTCGACTAACTGAGCATCGTTGGTCATCGAAGTCACTAGTTCGAAAAGACTGTCAGGTGCTTTCTCTGCCCCTGCAACTAGTATTCTCAAACTCTTGAATTGCTCTTTCTCACCAGCTCTTAGAATGCCTCTAAGAAAAGTTGGCGTTCCGGCCATTATTGTTATTCCCCACTTCTCACATCCAGCAGCTAGTTTCCTGCTTTCATTAGGATTGGGATGATACACCACTCTCAACCCTGTAGTTAAAGGCAAAAAACAACAAACAGTAAGCCCAAATGAATGGAATGGTGGAAGGAAGCCATACATGACATCTTTGACATCAAAATGAAAATGAGAGAAACCACCATCTACATTGGAAAGTATGTTCCGGTGAGAAAGCGGAACTCCTTTGGGATCGGCTTCTGAGCCACTTGTGAAAAGAACCACTGCGTGGTCTTCCTGTTTCACCTTATCCAAATTAAGACGTGAGAGTATCTTTTGCGTTTTCTTTGATGCAAGAGACAATGCCTTCAACTTGGAGAATAATCCAATATTAGCCTTAACCTTTTCCACCAATAAAAGCTTGTCTTCGATGTATTCCAAATCAATGTCAATAAGATCCAAAAAAGCTTCAGAACTTATTATTTGAGCAAGCTTGCAAGTTTTGATGGCATGCTCGACATTTCTGCGACCTGCTGTCCAGTTAAGCATCACAGGAATCTTCCCAGAAAAAAGCACCGCCATGATCACCAAAGATGCTCCAACTGAAGCTGGAAGAAGCACTCCAATATGAGTTTGGGGAACTTTTCTAAACTCATTAGCCAGAAGTAGGACTGCGAGTTTTGTTCTTTTCCAACTTAGAACTCCGCTCCTCTCGTCTGCAACAGCAACAAAGTCTCCCATCCTCTCGGCCACCTTTAGAAAAGCTTCTTGAATACTGACTGCTTCCGTAACACTAGGAACGGGACGTCTGGTAAGATTTTCAAACCACTGCTGTGGAACTATAAAGGTATCAGAAATTTGTCGTTTTGAAATATGTCCCGATGCGATTCTTGCTACAGATGCAACCGTAGCGACCTCTGTCATCTCCACATCATTTATTGCAAAACGCTCATCTAGCCATGAAAGTAGTTCTGC
>JAAZON010000680.1 GCA_012797725.1 SAR324 cluster bacterium
ATTCCCCAATGGTTTTGCAGACGAGATGACGCAAGATCTACAATGGCCACTGCAAGGATAATAGGTCAGAAGTGCCAAGTGGGCAGGATAAATCCTCAAATAATGCATATTAGCGGAATGAAGAGCCACGTAAGAATAAACAGATCCAAAATGTTAGGGGACTTTCTGCGTGCAAGTAAGTATGTACCTATTAGTACCGATAGAGAGAAGAATATTTCAGGCAATCCGAAAAAAAGGTTTTTTTAGAGATAAGAAAATAGTTACCCTGTCAACCCATTGAATGCTAGGGGGATAAAATTTGTCACCTGTCATTTTTTTAGGGATTGCATTTGAGATAACCAGCACTCGGAGAGTCTGACACTAAAAAGAGAAGGTTCTGCAAATGAGTATGCTTGAAAAACTCGAAAGGCAAAGGCTAATACTTAGGAATACGGAGCTGCTTCTAATAACTGAGTTAAAACAAGTCTTTTTCTGAGTGCTGCAATAAAAAGAAACTAAATTACAGGCATGGTCAAGATGGTGCTTAATTTACAGGAAATACTTCTCCAAAACTTCCTCCTGGGGCACTAAAGCTCAGAGCCGAATTAAGTGGTGAGACTCTAGACACCGATTTGTTGGATTTTAACAAACTGCTCTGAGCAGCTCATCACACCAAAAGAAGAAGGAAAGTGAGAGAAAGAAAGGACAGAATCGGTTGTATAGATTTAACACAGTGGGATATTCAGTACACTTTTTGTCATGAAAAACATGGACCAAATAGCCTCTGAGGAAGAAATTAGTTACTTAGTAGCTGCTCCGACAATGAACATAGAAGCAAAGTCGAGAATTGCAGTTATGTAACGAACCCGTACGGCTCTTTCTCTTTTTGGTTGGGGGCCTAGAGTTCTCGTCAGCGCATGTTCACCAAATAGCGGTATTGTCCCATACAAAAATGACGGAGCCCTAAGTTTAATGGGTTTGCTGGGGAGGAGGACTCATCAAGATATTAAATAAAACTTCTTGGAGTCTGAATCTTGTAACTTTGTTCAACTAGGAAAGATTCATCAGGACGAGAAAGAGCGTCTGAATCTCAATTAAGTCTAAATCCAAACCTCGAAACAATTGCAAGGTATCGGAGAAGAAACATCGCATTCAACAATACTCTTAATAATCATTTCAGCTTCACACTTATAGGGATATAATCAACCCTACTTACCTAGGGAAGCTCTAATTGCCTGTCTGAGTAGAAAACTTCGTTTCGCTCCATCAGTAATTTCTACTAAATTTTCATAGAGTTGGGGATCAATAAGAAGTGCACCAAGGGAGCCTGTTCCGTTACTGAGCGCGTCACTAGCCTTCTTTACATTGTCAACTGTCTCATTAAGTTTTGAGAAAAGATCGGCAATAGATTGTGGCGACTGTCCAAAAATTAGTTCATGGGCCAATCCTTTTCCGTCTTTTATTTCTAGGGCAATTTCAGCAACTTTAGCAGAGAGATCTGCAACATTTTTCACGGCATTTCTAAATTCTCTTACTGAACTCTTGCCTTCCTTATCAAAAATTAAGGCATGAATTATGCCATCGCCTTCTCGAATTTCTTTTGTCATTGCGCTAAGATCGTTTGTGATTTTTGTTATCCCATTTGCAAATTTCCCTTCAGGATCGTCTTTATAAATGATTCCATGAAGAATGCCATTTCCACTCTCTATCTCCTTAAGAATGTTGGAGAGACTCTTGGCCCCATTGGAAATATTAGCCATAGCAGACTCTCCTCCTTCACCAAAGAATTTGTTGACATTTTCTGAAATTTTGACAGTGTTATCCACAATTTGTTGTGCTTTTTGAAATACTTGTGAAATATCTGCAGGCTCGGTGCTGCTCAACATCGATCCCGGAGGAAGGGGACGGCCTCCTGATGCCATGGATATGTTTACGAACCTGTCTCCAAGCAAACCTTGCGTTTCTATTGATACTAATGAATCCGAACGTATTCGTTCAAGGTAATCCTCATTAATCAACAATGTGACGTTGATATTGGGATTTCGATAATCGGTGGAAAAGCTGATTTTAGAAACTCGGCCAATACTTATACCGCCTAAACGCACAGGAGCTCCTTCTGATAATCCTTTCACATCTTTGAATAGTGCATAAAACTCTTGCTGTTTTGAAAAAATTTGGCGCTCATTTCCCAAGACCCAAATAAAGAGTGTAAAAAGAAACAAAGCGGTAAGAACAAAACCTCCCGCCTTTAGTTCAGCACTGTGTTGCATCAATCATCCCTCCAATTACCTTTTATAAAGTCTCTAACCAATGGATCATTGATACTAAGCTCACCAACGGGACCATCTGCAACGATAGCTCCGTCATTTAGAAGAAGCCATCTATCAGAGACTCTTCGAGCACTTTCGATATCGTGAGTCACTACTATTGATGTAATTGAAAAATCATTCTTAAGTTTCAATATAAGTTCATCGATAAGCCGGATAGCAGTTGGATCGAGTCCAGTAGTTGGTTCATCAAATAATACAACACGAGGGGAACTCGCCAAGGCTCTTGCTAGTCCTACCCTTTTTTTTTGACCTCCTGATAGCTGAGGAGGATACTTCGATTCAATACCGGGAAGTCCTACAATAGAGAGTTTTTCTTGCACAATATCTGATATTTTGTTTTCATCTCGTTCCCCTCTTTCTCTGAGAGAATATGCAATGTTTTCTTTTACGGATAACGAGTCAAAAAGAGCGGCACCTTGAAAAAGCATTCCTATTTCTTTTCTAATACTACCAAATTCAAGCTCTGAAAGATCGTTAATTCTAGTTCCATGAACTTTTATTTCACCTCCACAGGGATGAAGGA
>JAAZON010000681.1 GCA_012797725.1 SAR324 cluster bacterium
AAGAAGCTAGGGTTTAATTCAGATTTTTCAATCTATGATGAACAAGATTCAAAAGCCTTGATGAAGCAACTCCTTAAAGAGCTAGGCATTGATTCGAACAAGACGACGCCACAGAGCTTTTTGGAAAAGATCGATTACTTAAAGAGTCAGTATATTCTTCCGGGAGATTATCGGAAAACAGCAAGTTTTCATGAGCAGAAAGATGTTGTTGTATACGATGAATATCAAAAGGCCTTGTTTCGTTCAGGGGCAATGGACTTTGGGGATCTATTGCTGCATGTAGTGACACTTTTCAAGGAACACCCAAATCTTCTAGAGAGCTATAGAAGGGAAATTCGCTATATTTTAGTAGATGAATATCAAGACACTAATCACGTTCAGTATTTATTTTTAACGGCATTGGGGAAACCTAGAGGTAATGTCCTTGTTGTGGGAGATGATGATCAAGCAATATATTCATTCAGGGGGGCTAATATTCGGAATATTTTGGATTTTGAAAAAGACTTTCCTGGCGCCAAGGTAGTGAGATTAGAAGAAAATTACCGGTCTAGCAAATTCATTCTTAGAGCTGCCAACAAGATAATAGAAAAAAATAAGGAACGAAAAAAAAAGGAACTCTGGACAGCCCGAGATGAAGGTCAGCCTCTGCGATGCTTCATTGGCCACAATGAAGCTGAAGAAGCTGAGTTTATTTGCCGTGAAATACTCAAAATAAAAAATGAAGAACTTTCATTTAAAGATATCGCTGTGTTCTATAGAACAAATGCTCAGTCCCGTGCATTAGAAGAAGCTTTGATTGATTATCATATACCCTACAGGATCTTTGGTGGCTTGAAATTTTACGATCGAAAGGAAATTAAAGATCTTTTGGCATATCTGAAACTTCTTGTTAATCCCTCTGATAGTCAAGCGTTTCTGCGAGTTATAAATACGCCAGCAAGGGGTCTTGGTCCGAAGAGTATTGAAAATATCGTTAAATTAGCGAAGAAGGAAGGCACGTCTCTTATGCAGGCAGCCTTGAAGCTTTCTATGAACACCAAAGGCTTAAAAAACTTCGTTGCATTAATAAAGGAATTCAAGAATGCCGCGACATCGCTTTCTTTGGTGGAGTTAATTGATTTGATTCTTGATAGGACTGGTTATCTTAGCGGTTTAATGGAAATGAAAGATCCCGTAGCAGAATCGCGGATCGACAACATTAAGGAATTTAAAGGCGTTGCCTGGAGTGTAAATCAGGAAGGGCTAAATCCAATTGAGCAACTGCAAAAATTCCTGGATCGGGTATCCTTAAGTTCTACAAATGAAAACCCAGAAAATATATCCTCTGATGATGCAGAATTTGTTTCACTAATGACCCTTCATTTAGCCAAGGGCTTAGAGTTCCCAGTGGTGTTCTTTAGCGGTATGGAAGAAGGTTTGGTTCCCCATTACCGCTCGCTGGAAAGCGAGGCCGATATAGAAGAAGAACGGCGCCTTTGCTATGTGGGAATGACACGTGCCATGAACATTATTTATCTCACTCTCGCAAATACCCGAAGCATGTTTGCAGGAAATGCAGGTACCGTATCTACGGGGTTTTATCGCTATCCAAGCCGTTTTCTCCGAGACATACCCATAGATTGTATAAGTGAAGACAGCAATTTCTTTTCTGAAATTGGCAGTGTTGAATCTGTATCAGATCTGGGAGGGGAGGATGGGGAAGTGGACTCACACGTGGCTGTTACTACGGGCTATGAAATTGACAAATTTTTGGAAGTTGATCTGAGAAAGCAAAAAAGGAAGGACATGTCTCGCCAGAGCAGGAGATCCACATTTAAATTGCCAGATAATGTTGAAAATGGCATGAGAGTTTCTCACCCTGTATTTGGAGAGGGTGTTGTTGATCGAATTGATGGCGATCCGGAGATAGATAGCTCGCAGACTTTCATTACTGTTCAGTTTGACGATTTTGATGAACCGATGAAACTTGTCTATAAGTGGTCGAATCTCAGCCGAATTAACTGATATTTAGTTCATCCCACCCTAATTCATCAGCGAGGGCATCTCGGAACCAGCTCCGTTGAGCAACTATCAACTTATAGTGATACTCAATATCATCAACGGATATATCTGCAGCACCAAGACTAGCACTTAAAACAAGATAATGGCCCACCAGACTCACTTTGATTCCTATTAATCCATCAGCAATTTCAAGGGCAGCTGCCAGCAGGTCGTAGGCCCCTCTAATAGGTACTGTGACTATGTTAACACCCATGTATATTGTGGTTTCGGTTTTTGTTCTAAGGCCTTCGAGTAATACCTCCAACTCTTCATCTTCTCCTGTGGGAACCATCCAACGAGCATTGTCAAGAGTAACTTCCCGCTGACATCGATCCGGGTCAAAACCCATGCGAATAATAAAATCTTTCACCAATCGAAGAGGATCTTTTCCTCCGCTTATCTGACGTATCCCCGGGACTGCGAATTTTTTTGCTTTTGTCATAGAGCTAATACTGTATTGAATGATCTAAAAATATTTTATCCTTGGCTTCTTTTTTTAAGCAAAACCTTACGGATTAGGAGTTCAAATACAACCGTTCAGTTTAGGAAAGCTTTCGCCTTACCAAGGGGACTGAACTGGTACGTTCAAATAACCAATGGATCTGTATTTTTAACATTTTAACTAGATATGGCCAAGCCAAGAGAAAATGTAACATAATCAGAGACTATTTATTATCCTAACTTGATTTATTACAGGATG
>JAAZON010000682.1 GCA_012797725.1 SAR324 cluster bacterium
ATTATTCTTAATTGTAGGAGTATTTTTCCTTTTTAAGGAGCCTGCCTTTTCGAATAATTATGAAAGATAAAAGCTCGAAGAAGCCACAATCTAAAATGACAGTCTTTGGGACCGCACCTGTAAGCTCGCGCGGTCAAATTGTCATCCCTGCGAAATTGCGTAAAGCTCAGAACATTAATCCCGGTGATACTCTAATCTTTACTGGTAATCCTGAGTCTGGGTACTTCCATGTTCTGAATGCTAATTCTTTCAAGGGTTTCACCAACGACTTGAATAATCTTGTCTTCAACCATAAGCAGGAAGCGGATCCTGCTAAAAAAGAGAAGAACGTTAAAGAGCCTACCGAAAAAGAAGACGGAAAATAAAATCTCCAACTATCGTTGCCACAGCAGCAGCGATGCTAATCTTCACCGCCAAAGTACTCACTTTTATTTTCAAGTCACTAACATCTGCTTGGAGTTGGTGTAAATGATTTTCTTTTATTTCCTTTAACTCTTTATTTACAAATCCAAACCCGCCATCAACCCGTTCTTCGAGTTTGGCAACACGTTCGAGCATATTGATGGTATTGACTGGTTTATCACTCATAGGACATTAGTTCTCAATATATTCACTTGCTGTTAACCATTTTCTGACTGTATTAACAACGACTGACCAAAAAGCTACAACAATCGGAGTCCATTGACCGAAGTCAATATTGGGAATCTGTTCTGTCAAATATGTTAGAGCTGCTCCGAGTAGTGCAATTCCTAAACCTGTACCAAGTTTCTTAAGGTCATCAATTTTCAGTTGATATTTAGGGCTGGTAACTATCATAGTTTTTCACCTCCTTTGGGTAATTTATTACTGAAATATTGAATAACTAGGGAGAAAATTAATTGAGGAGTCGGAACCAGAGTACCCTTTTGGCACGCCTCAAATTGACCTTTGTATTGCTGTGCATCGTTGAGAGCTCTGCCCTTGGCTTTATTGGCTTCATCTAGCTCGCCCTCCAGTACCCCTATGCGAGCCTGAGCCAAGGGGAGCGCATCTGAGCCGTTTTTGAGCTGTTTATTTAATGCGTCGATCAGGGCTTTGTAGTACTTTTCCCTCTCTAGCAAATCCTTTTCGAGTCTGCCAACTTGTTCTACCCGGTTGCTGATCTCCTGGTTGGCTTTGTCGAGATCGGCTGACTTCTCGTTTAGCTTGTTAGATAGGTCAGTTTCACGACTTTTATACCCTGCTAGGACACTCTTGATTCTGTCGCTGGGGGTAGTGTTGGGGTCGTCAGTGATCTCCAAAATCTTAAGCGTATCGGCCCATTTGGTTGCCGAAGAGACTACTTGCTCGTACTTAGTTCGCCATTCAGGTGTATTTGGCACCAGACATCCCTCAGGAGCGGAGGTTGTGCCTTTTTCTTTCTTATACTTTCTGAGTTCATCAAAGAACTCTTGAGGATTAATTGCTCCAAAATACCCGTTGTTGTAGTTGTCACTTACAAATTTTCCGTTTTGGAGCTGACCACGTTTTATCGTGAGATGGAGGTGACTGCCAGTGCTATTGCCGGTGTTGTCACTAATGGCCAATGAGTCACCCTCATTCTTATTCTCAAAGCTTTCAATGGATTTGCAGTGAGCATAGGTCAGCTTGTAGGTGTTATAAAGTTGGACGATTACTTCAAAGTAAAGACCAAAGCCATCGTTCCCCTCGTTGCCCTGAGAATAAAATTTAGATGCCCAAGATGAAAGAATATTTCTAAAGCCTTGTGGAGTATCGGGAAACTTTGTTTTTAAATCCCAACCATTATGTCCTTTGAGTCCGAATCGAGCATAGTCAGCTGGGTTTTCTCCAAAACCTTGAGTTAATTCAAATGGTTCTATTGGTCGTATGATGTCTGCCATAACTGTTTATCTATAAATCAAACTCTTAATACTCTGATTGTCCGTGGAATTGGACCCATTCTTCAATGGAGTTAGTGTCGATTTCTGCTTATCACTGTCAGTTTCCTGAGGAATACCACCAGGAAGAGTTGTCTTTAATAAGCGTTGTAAATCGCTCGCATTAAAGGTGATGCTGCTTTGAAATAGCGATGCTTCTTTAGGATCATCTTTCATTAAAAGCGGAACAACTTGTGGGATTAGTTTCTCTGCTTCTTCATTCCACCTCAGTGCCATTTGTTGTGCCCCCTGAAGGTCACCTGATTCGACTAGCTTCTTCATTTGCAGGCGAGTGGTGTTATAGCCTACTTCTGCCTCATATTTGATATCCCAGGCTCTACGTTGCTTCTCACCGCCCTGAGTTCGATAGAAACGATCCATTGTCAGCCCTAGGACATCAGCTGGACTAAGTAACTCTCTAGCCAAGCTTCCGGTTAATCCATAGACCGCGTGGGTCAACTTCATCGGGCTTACTCCCAAAGCGCGACCGATGGTGATTGCTAAATCAGGTGTTCTGCTA
>JAAZON010000683.1 GCA_012797725.1 SAR324 cluster bacterium
GGTTATCGTGAATCCAGGCTTCGTTGACACACCACTTACAAAGAAAAATAATTTCCACATGCCTTTCCTCCTTCAATCAGAAGAAGCAGCCAATTATATCTGCGATGGGCTTCAAGCTGAGAAAACAAAAATAAACTTCCCTTTTCTTTTCTCTCTGCTGGTGGAAATTGCTAGAGTTATTCCCTATCCCCTATACAATGCTATCGTGAAACAGATATGGAAGAGAATGAAGTATTCCTAGTGCAGACGTGGCAAAGAAATATCTCAGAGTCACAAGAATTTTAGCAAATCATCTAAATCACAAAATGATGGCCTTTATTTAGGAAAAATGAGGAACTCAAGTACATAATCAGAATTTTTGATTTCAATCTTTCCAAGGTTTATTCACTCTGGGCGGAAAGGCAAATGCAAAATCCTCACTTAAATGTGTTAAGTTTGGATTATAAAAAGGATCATTTAACAGCTCGTCCTTCCATCGCTTTTTCATAAAGTCAATTTCTTTGTCAAAACGTGCCAACTTCTCTGTAGTATCCTCATAACCTCGACTGATTGATTCATGATGATAAAATTCAGCATAGGGGGTATATACTATTTTATAACCAGCCCTTCGTATACGAAGACATAAGTCCACATCATTGAAAGCAACAGATAAATTCTCATCAAAGCCTTTTATTTCTTCAAAGACCTTCTTGCGCATTAAAAGGCATGCAGCTGTAACGGCTGAAAAATATTGAGGCAAAATTGCACGATTAAAATAGCCCGGATTTTCCCGAGTTTGTCCTTTGTGATTATGCCCAGCAACACCGCCAATTCCTAGAATGATGCCTGCATGCTGAATTAGATTATTTGGATACAATAGCCTCGCTCCGACGGCCCCGATTTCATCCTGCACAGCATAAGACAACATCTCAGAGAGCCAGTTCGGGCTTATCAACTCCAAATCGTTATTTAAAAATCCTAGTATTTCCCCTGAAGCATACTTCACTGCTTCATTATTAATTCTAGAGAAATTAAACGGAGCATCAAACTCGACTACCTTGACATTAGGAGCCTTTTTGACTTCTCTGAAATAGTCCAGAGTCTCTTTCTCTTCACTTCCGTTATCAATTATAACGAACTCAAAATTCAAGTATGAACTTTTATCCTGAATGCTCTTGATGCATCTTTTGAGGAATTCGACTTGGTCTCTTGTTGGTATTATCAGACTAACCAAAGGTAATTTAGAGGGTAATTCGAATCGGGTTCTCAATTGTGCAATATCTTCCAAAATTTCGACACTTGCACGTTGCCCAAGTCTTTCCAAATGCTCAGAAACAACTTTTTGCTGAGCCTTCAAAACGTAGGGCTTAAATGAAGTAGACTGCGCAGTTGATCCTTCTATAACTCTCCAGTGGTAGAGCACATGGGGAATATGGCGAATTTGCTTTTCATCTAGATGTTCTGAACAACGCAGTATTAAATCCCAATCTTGCGCTCCCTCAATATATTTGCGGAATCCGCCAACTTTCTCCACGAGCTCTCTTTTTAATACTGTTAAATGGCAGACAAAATTTTGAGCTAACAGCAGAAGATGATTCCAATCACTTTTAAAATAAGGATTAAAGCGCATCCCATAGCTTGTTATTTTATCCTCATCGCTAAATATAAGACCTGCATCTCGGAATTGATTTAACTCCACAGCAATATAATAAAGCGCATGTGGAGTAAGTTCATCGTCATGGTCAAGAAGAGCAATATACTCACCTTCCGCCAAATGAAGGGCTGAATTAGATGCTTCGGATATATGACCATTAAGTTCCCTGAAGACGACTTTAATTCGGGAGTCAATTTTGCTGTATTCCTCCAGGATCTTTCTAACATGAACTTCAGTAGATGCATCATCCGCAATACAAAGCTCCCAATTTGTGTAGATCTGCTTTCTTACGGATTCAATTGCCGCACGAAGCCATTTCTCTGGGGTATTCCATACGGGCATAATGACTGAGATTAAAGGTTTGAACGTAAGCTTCTTGGAATGTTCAGAAATTAGGGCCTTATCCCTGTCGTTTAGAGTGTCAAATCGTTTAACCCATTCCTGGTAATCATTGGTAATTGGATCAGCAAATAATTTTATTCTAAGCGCTGCCCATCCTCCTGTTCTAAGAATCAAGCATGCTTTTCTTACATTCGAATAAAATAATCTCGGGTGCTTAAATAGTTGCCATAGATATTTCCAGCACAGATGGGTGATAAACTGCGCACTTCCGTGATGCCGAATCTTAAACGACTTCAATTCAAAACTTCCTTGCACGTTAAATGGGCGGAGTTCAAATTCCTTGATGTTCTTAGGTATATATGCCAGTTGATTAAGAGGATGCCCATCAACAAAAGTTAGCCATGTGCGTTCAAGATCAGAAAAGTCATCGCCCGTGCGATAGTAAAGAAGAAAAAGCACATGGCTATTCTTGGCCCTGATTTCTCCCTCAAATGAGACCCAACCATGACAATCATCTATATTATTTTCAGCAACAAGTTTAAGCTTTGGGCTTGAGCCGAATATTGTAACTTTCGAACCTTCCACTTTAGTATTGTTTCCTGAGCACAAGAGGAAAGATGTTTTCGAAAAACGAAATGGTGGGAATAAATTTCGCCATAGCCATGCCGCTGATCTAAGAGGCTTTGTTATTTTCCATGACTTGGAAGCCAGAAGATCTTCTAATAGTCTTTCGGCATTAAGTTTTTCCGAACATAATTTCCGGTTTTCTTGTTTAAGCCTTTCAATCTCTCTATCTTTATGGCGAAGAATTGTTTGCGACTCTAAATTTTCATTTGCATCCACTTGTTGGGCGTTTGAACTTTTCATGCAAAATTCCAGAATCGGAAAAAATCAATAAGGTGAATAAAAATATCGGAGGAAGTGCAAGTCTGTCAAGGAAGGCAGATAAAACATATAGTATCGAGCAGAAGCACAGGTCTCTCCTCGGGAAGCGGAATCGACTTTGGCTTCCGCCATTAAATCAGTCCATTAATCTTGCCAACGCTTTTGTGCCAAGATTCATGGCAAATTTAGCTGTCAATGCATTCATTAAGCTCATTAAAAGGATACTGGATATCACAAGCACTAATGATTCCAGCTTCCCTTCAAGAAATGCTGCACGCCAATAGCTGAGTGTTAATGCAACCAGGCCGGTATTTAAAAAGATGAGAACGGTACTTGAAAGCATAAAAAGGAAATTTCCGAGACCTGCTGATAGCTGAGAAGAATGCTCCCATGCAAAATTTGCGAAAATTGCGCCCATCCCAAGAGCCATTCCAACTATTCCTAGAGAAATAAAGACTGCCGCACCCATATTCAGTATCAATGCCACAACGCTGGCCTTCACGGCAAAGGCTCCCGCCCCAAAGAGCACACAAGAGATCACAACTACTGGAGGTAGCCAACAAATGAATTTTGCCTTGAGTATATCGCCAAGACCCATAGGTGCGTTTTGCAAAATCCAATATCCTTTTCCTTCCAGGGAAATTGACGGAAAAATAAAGCGAGTACTAATTGCTGTTGTTATGAAAGCACCAATTGCAATGTTGGAACCATACAAGAAGTTTTGCCACCAAACTTTATCCTGTACAGGCACAGACTCAAATGCTGCAAATATTTTTAGATTGTAAATATATACAACACAAATTGCCATCAACATGATAAGTTGTACTACTTGAGATATATCTCTACTTACAGTTTTGATTTCTTTCTCTATCATTGCTCGAATTTGTTCCGGAATAAATGGAAGTACATTCCGCAAAAACCATCGAATATATTGGGTATGAAATTGAGAGGCAAGCTTGTTGTCCTGAGAACGAGCAAAGCCTCGAAAATGTAATAAGGTCACAATAAGGTAACTAAAAGATACAAGACTCACCGCTACTAAATTGAGAATGGCAAAGTATTCCCATTGAATCTGCTGTGGTTCTGAATCAAGCCAAGCAGAAAGAAAAATTGCTGCCCAGTTCGAAGGTAACCATTGGATCGAATGGGCCGATAGAATTGATATTATTCTGATGATTTCCGAGGTTCCTCCTCCTGAACTCTGAATATTGCCGATAAAATCAACCAAAATATAAATTCCATAAAGAAAAGAAAAAATAACAATAAGCATTGCTTCACGATTGCGGTTCGATGGGATGACGAGCACAAAAAAAGTAGCAAGTGATAATGCAATAGCACTTGGAATCACAAAATATGGAATTATCGCTCCTAAACTCCAAAGATAAAAGGTCACTGGCACTGAATAAAATTGCCCAAAAGCTAAGATCAGCGGACTAATAAACACGACTGGCATCCAACTTGAACCCAACAGAACTGAGAAGAACTTACCGAAAAAGAAATCAACGCTATTTACCGGAGAAGACAAGATTAAATCTAAATCCTGCCCCATAAACAATGTGCCAAACGCAATGGCCACACATGAGGCAAGAAGCATAAAAAATAGAATCATTAAAATAAGACTCAATATATGACCTGGTGGTAAATATCCGAATTCTGCAAACTCTGAAACTTTCTCCAGCATCCATCGGCTACCAACATAAATTGCCACCATTATGAAGACCGCAAAACACGCCAAGATAATGTCGCGTGTTGTATGGCTTCGCCAATGCACTTCTGAAGATAGACGATGCTTAATTGAATAAATATGAGGGATAAGAAGTTGATGGATCATAGTCTTAGAAAAGAATTTAGGCGCTTCAAAATTTGGGTAACATCTAGTGATTCCCTTGCTTCCATATCACATGATGTTTGCACATCTGAAATTGGACTAAGTGTTAAACCAAAACTTTGCAACATACGAAGGAAATAAATGTTCTTTGGTGCTGGATTCCACTGATTCGGTATGGGGCCGCTAATTTTATACAATCCTTTTTTGTCAGAACTTAAAATAAATGGGCCTGCAATTAATTGAACCTTTGTATGTTTCGTTTCATTTTTCACCATACTTTTTATCGTTGCTGACATTTTACGAATGCCCAACGTACCTGCTGTTATTTTAATGTCCTGCATATCTATTGTCATTATTGATGTGCCGAGCTGTCCTAAATTATTGAATGTTACAGAACCATCAACTTTGGGATTAAAATGATTTTCAAAGGCAGAGATATTGAGCTCCCCCTTAAACTCAATATCTGAAGTCTCTCTGGAGATCTTTAAATCATAGGAAAAACTCCCCACACATTTAGCACCAGAAAGAATGGAAAATTTCTGTTCTCCCGTTTTTAGACCCTCAAGCGATACAATGCTTTCAGCATTCTTAATCAAAATATCTTTGAACATATATGCACTGGTGGAGCTTGATATCAACAAAACAAGCAACGCAACAAGAAGATCCAAGCGTAACAATTTACTAAAGATTTTCATTGATTCAAGCTCGTACTCGTGGAATTATATGTTTAATGATCTTTTGCTAAAGGTGAAAAATAAACTCTCCTAGTTGATGCAAGATAGTTATGCTCAGATACATGGACTTTAAATGTGAGTAATATTGAATCCTTACACCACATGAAAGACTCAACAATTGCCTATTTTGGAGTGCCTGGCTCCTTTGGTCATTTAATGGCAGTACGCCATTTTGGTAAAGACAATATATTTGTGGGAACTCAAAATCAGGAAGAAGTCTTTAAATGCATGGATAGAGGAGACGCTCAGTATGGAGTTGTAACCCTCGAAAACAATTGGGTTGGACCCCTACGAGAGAATTTCGATCACATTCTCGCACATAAGGTCTTTATAGTTGGAGATGAGTACTTCATCGCGCCTCATCATTTAATTGGTGTTAAAGTCAAAAGTAAGACCATTGAAGAGCGCATCGCGATGGTTCGTAAAGTCTTATCACACCCAAAATCACTGGAGCAATGCAGCACCTTTCTCGCAGCTCATCCTTTTATGGAGCCCACAGTATTTTCTGATACCGGGCGTTCAGCTCAGTATGTGGCTGATATGGGAGATCCATCAATCGCGGCTATTGCAACAAGAGAGGCAGCTCACATTTATAATTTGGACATTTTATGCGAGAATGTTCATTCAAGTTCATATAATATTACGCGATATGGATTCATTGGCCGTGAGGAATATTTCGATCCAGAAGCAAACAAAGGCTCGATAATCGCTACCGTTGAACACAAACCTGGCCAACTTTTTCGGTTGCTAGAAGTGCTGGCCCGTGATGATTGTAATGTGACCTGGATTGAACAGCGGCTTCTTGGAGAAGATTTGCTAAATTGTCTGATATTTGTTGACTTTGAATTTCCAGGATACGCAAAAATCGATTATAATAAGACATTTGAAGATCTTCGAAGCGTCGTAAAGGATCTCCGAGTTCTTGGCGTGTATCGATCAGTACAACCTGGAACTTTACACTAGAGCATACAAAAGAAATGTTCGACCGCTAATATTTCTTTTGCATGTTGCCTTCTTTGTTATTCTTCTTTTCAGCATAATAAAAGTATTATTTTGTACACAACATAACACTTCTCTCTGGTGCAGGATAACCTTCAATTGTTTTTGAAGCATCGTCTGGCATTAGGAAATTTTCGAGACTTTCATACGGTGAATCTTTGCTAGTCCTCTGCTCAGTAGTCTCTACAGTATAATTCATTACATTCTCAACTTTTAAAAAACCCACTCGCTTTAACCAATTGCACAAGCATTCTCTA
>JAAZON010000684.1 GCA_012797725.1 SAR324 cluster bacterium
ATATCAATCCCATCAACTTTCGCCGAGCCGCCTCGGTTCAGGGGAATGACATTTTGCTGAGGAACTCCTTCCTTGATCATTATCATTGCAAGCTCGTATGTTGCAGCGACTTTTGCCCCATATTCTTTGCAAAGGCTTGGGGAGTCACAAGCGTGGTCAGCATGCCCATGACTTAAAGCAATTAGGCTAAGATCTGAAGGGATCTTAAAGTCAGATGGGAGAGAAGGGTTTCCATTTATCCAAGGATCAATTGCAATCGTTGAAGAATCTGTCTTTATGAAAACTGCAGAATGTCCGGCATAGCTTAGGCTCTGAATTCTCATCTATTTCTCTCCTCTTAAGAAAAATCCCATTTGTTTTGCCTTCTCTTCGCAAGTTTCTGAGACAAAAACGTCTCTTCCTTTTAATGCTATTTCTCCGCTTCCTATGTGATTTAGTACGAAAGGATAGATTTGATGCTCAATTTTAAGAACTCGCGCAGCTAAGGTATCTGCATCGTCTTCAGGCATGACGGGGCAGGAGCCTTGAGCAATGATTGGGCCAGTGTCGACTCCTATATCAACATAGTGGACCGTGCAGCCATGCTCCTTTTCATGCGCTTCAATAGCACGTTCGTGAGTATGAAGCCCTGGAAATTTGGGCAGCAAAGCCGGATGGATGTTGATAATCTTACCCTCATTCTTTAGTACGAACCACTCGGGCAGCACCCTCATGAAACCAGCCAGTGCAATGAAGTCGGATGCGACCTCATCGACTCCCTCCATTATTGCGTCTTTGAATTTTTCTTTATTCGGATAATCTTCTCGAGCATATGCATATGTTCTTATGCCAGCTTCTTTTGCCAGCAGCAGACCTGTAGCATCCGGATTGTCTGAGAAGACTGCATGGACAATATAATTCTTTGCATTTTTTATAAGACTCCCTAGATTTGAACCTCGACCGGAAATTAACACTGAGACACGAACACTTGAGGCCATGTTTTTCTCATTAATTCTAAATGAGAGGAGATTTTACGAAGACTGGGGGAGTCTTGCAAGTGTCGTTAAGCTTAACAACTAAGTGAAAACTTAGTTTCTTCAGGGTATTATGCCCCTAGTCTCGATTTATCTTAAAAAGACTTTGCCTGCAGCTAATTGAGGCGAATTGTCATCATAATTGGTGTTAATTAATCTGATGGAGAAACTATGAAATTCGCCTTTAGCCTTCTCACCCTAGCTCTTTTCCCTTGCTATGTTTTTGCAGATGGCGTTCCGAGTGACACTCCATCTTCTGGGTCAATGGCAAATGCTCCAGTCAATAAGGCATCCGACGCATCCTTTGACAAACGACTACCACCTGTTCTTCCAGGAGAGCGCATGAATGATAGTGGCCATGAAGTTCGTGTTTGGAGCAGTAGTGGTCCTGTGCCCGTTTCCCAAGCTCCGGAACCTTTTAAAGATAAACAACTCGTAAATGATGTGGTGAGAAACCAAGGGATAGTAATTGACGAACGGAGAGATCGCTTCGATCGAAGGCCAGGTGATAACTCATGGAATAAGCCTGAACACGAACAGGAGCAGACTTCACCTTCTTCTCAGAACGCCAAATAGAGCAATGAAAAAACCTGGATTCCACTTTTTAGAGTGGAATCCAGGGTGTTGGTGCGTGTTACTTCTTGGGCTCTTGTGTTTGTAATATAAACTTTAAGTTAAGCCTCAACGTCGACGGTCTTCCCTACACCTTCGTGCGCTGGCTTTGGAGCTTTTGGTCCCTGAGCCTCTGGCTCGGCCGCAGCTAACTTTGTTTCTTCTTCCTGTTTTTGAATTACTCTTAATTCTTTGGATGCTTGCAAGATTTCAGGGGCTATTCTAATCGATGAGCTTGCCGAATTGATCATAATGTGATCCTCCATGATTTACCTAGCACAGGCATCCTCACTTATGCCTTTGACGGTGGTTTCTTCGAGTCATTTCGAACTCAAAGAAAGCTTTCGACTAAGATAGGCTATTGCTTTATAAAAGAGCGCTTTATTTATTGTTCGAAAGAGTCTAAGAATATTCTGTAGAGAGTGAAAAAACTTAACTGTTTAGTCCCCCTAATCAATGAGATTTTCGGGAGGAATTTGGACATTGCAATACTTGTGTAGCTTAAGAGTTGGTGGATTCCTATGAAGGCCCGAATACCTGAATCATTAAGTAAGAAAGAGAGAGAAATTCTTGAAGCATTGACTGAAGAAGTTGATGTCTCTTTATTTGAAAATTATATGGAAAAAGCGCAGGAACATCTTCGGGAGGGAAGAGAGGTCGCTATATTAAATCCCGGAAAGGTTCGTCTAGACTTGGTCGATGCGATTTGGGAGAGCCTCTTAAGGCTGGAAGAGGAGTGGGATACTTTTAGTCACGAAGAGCAAGTTTTGCTTTGTGCAGCAATCAGATACTTTAGCCGCTCCTATGATGAAATACCAGATTTCGAGTCCGAGATCGGACTTGATGATGATGTGATCGTCTTTAATGCTTGTGTTAATGCTGTAGGAAGGAAGGATCTTCTTGTTGGGGAGAGTTAGTAAATAAATCTGAGTCGGTTTAACGAATCGGATGTATCCGATTCCGACTCTGAAGCACCGTAAGCCGAAGCTGTTCGCTGTTAAGCC
>JAAZON010000685.1 GCA_012797725.1 SAR324 cluster bacterium
ATTCGGCCCAAGTAGATCTCATTCGAGATGCAAGTATATGACACCGCGAAGGATGCGGGTGAAGCCGCCGCTTGAGATGACACTCTATATGTTCGCGAACTTGCCATAAGCAGAGGATTAGAAAAAGTCAATGTCTTACTTACACGAGCATATTCGCAACGTTTTCGTTGGAACCCTACGGGCAGTGGTCTCACGAACCCAATTGGCTTTGCCGAGGTTTTTCCATATGAGCAGGTACACTTCTGTTATATGGATATGAATTTTCGGGACAAGATATTTCACACCCCGACAGTTTGGCATCAGCTTTGAAAGACCAGGCCCATCCTGAGATCTACAAAAGAATGCCGATTCATCAATTTTCTCCACGTAGTGGGAATATAGAAGAAGAAACTTACCGTTATTCTCAAATATTAGGTGAATGCATGCCGCCTCACCTTACTCAAAGTGGAATTGGAACCGGTAGAGAAGATGGCACAAGCCTTCACATGGCCTTCATGGATTATCCGTGGGCTTCTTTCGACCCAAACGATCCCTGCTTAATAATAGCTGTTAAACTTATCCAGTGATGCCGAGAGCAACAAAAGAAAGACTTCCCCATTTATGAAAGTATAGAAGAGGTCCCCCGGTTATGCCCTTTCAGTAATGATACGGGTCATCATGAGCGCTAAACGACTTTCATGCCTTGTGGTTGATGAATAAAGGCAAACTTAGTGTGCATGACACACATGGCCAATCTTGGCCCAGAAAATCCGGCGACTACCATGAGAACTCATCCAAATGCTGTGCTATATCTTAACCAAGCCATGGAAAAAGCCTGGTTTTCTAGCCAAACTGCCTTGGAAAATTCCTTCTTGTTCTCAAATATAAACTGACTATATGATAATTCCTAAATTGGAAGAACCTAGAGATGCTTTGGAGTAGAATTTATGGATAAAGAATCGAAACAATTTCTTTATGATCTTTTGCTTACCCCGTCTGCCTCAGGCTATGAGCAAAAAATTCAAAATGTTGTAAGAAAGCGCATGAAGCCATTTGCTCATGCAATCGAAACGGACTTACACGGAAATGTTACTGCAATATTAAATCCCAATGCCTCAAGACGGGTTATGCTCGCTGGCCATTGTGATCAAATTGCTCTAATGGTTAAGCACATCACGGATGACGGTTTCATTTATTTCGACGCATTGGGTGGAATTGACGTAGGAGTGCTTCCTGGTTCACTTGTCACTGTTCATACAAAATCTGGGCCTATCGAAGGTGTTATCGGTCGGCGTCCGATACATCTCCAGCCTAACGAAGAGCGTGGAAAAACCAATTCTGATATTTCAAAGCTCTGGGTTGATATAGGAATGGCCAAGAAAAAGGACGTCGAAAAAAAAGTTGAAATAGGAGCCTTTATTACCTTCAAACTGGTTGTTACTGAACTTGGGACTGATCTCTTTTCAGCCCCAGCCTTAGATGATAAAGTCGGCGTCTTTGTCGCCATGGAAGCTTTACGTCTCTGTGCAAGAGCGAAACTAAACGTCGGTCTTTATGCAGTTAGTACCGTTCAGGAAGAAGTAGGACTGAGAGGAGCGAAAACTGCCGCTTACGGAATCGATCCTGAGATTGGTATTGGAATTGATGTTACACATGCTACCGATGATCCTGGAAATGAGAACAAGAAAGAAGCCCCTTGCAAACTGGGCGCTGGCCCTTGCATATCTAAAGGTCCAAATACCAACCCAGAGCTTGGCAATTTCTTGAAGCAAATTTCGCAAAAAAAGAAAATACCTTTTCAAATTTCGCCATCACCCAAACCACTGGGCAATGACACAAATGCTATTCAGGTAAACAAGCGAGGTGTTGCGACAGCTAGCATTGGAATTCCAAATCGCTATATGCATACTCAAGTGGAAGTATGCAGTTATAAAGACTTAGAAAA
>JAAZON010000058.1 GCA_012797725.1 SAR324 cluster bacterium
GCGCTTTTACAACAGCTTCGAGAAGCCGAGATTTATCAGGACGCCGCGATTGCTCTTGGAAGACGCGACATGCTGGGCGTTGATGTTTTTGAAGGGCCATCATTGCTTCATTATGTTGATGCTGGGCCAGAAACCTTAACGAAACATGATCCCGTTTTGTTGGGAAAGGCTTTCACCCGCTTGTTGAATAAGGCATCCGAAAGAGGTGTGGCCTTAACTATTCAATTTGATCCTGTGTCCATCGTTGAGCGAATGATGGAAGTTTTGAAACGTCTGGAAGAACATGATGGCCCAATTGTCTTTCATGCTCTTGTTCCTGATGTTACAAGTAAAATATCGATCGTCTCAACTTTTTGCGCTCTTCTTGAGCTTTGCAGACGAGGTGCAATAACAGTGCTTCAAGAAGAGAGTTTTGATGAAATCTTTATTGGGCTATCAGGCGAAAAAATAGATCTTTCTACTTTGCGGCCTGATTTTGACAAAGAAGAAGAAACTCAAGAAAGTGAAGTTAATGGAGTTGCAAACGCATGAGGGATGATTCAGAAATAGTGAATGAAGAAGTGATAACTACTGATCAGAATAAGCAGGAAGAGTTAATTGAAGAAGTCCCGGCGTTTGAAAGTGAGGAAGCAAAGATCGCCGCTCTCGAAGCCTTGATCTTTGCTAATGGTGAGCCAATCTCAGTCGAGCGTTTTTGTGAGATTCTTCAATGTCAGGCTGAAGATATTGAAGAAGCCCTTGACGCACTGGTTCAGAAATATAGAAGCCCTGAATTTGGGATTGAGTTGGTATTAGTTGGCTCCAAGTATCAATTCCGTACGAAGGCAAGTCTCGCCTCATATGTGAGGCTATTGAAAGATCAAAAGCCTAGACGCTTAAGCCCTGCTGCTTTGGAAACCCTCTCAATAATTGCATACAGACAGCCCGTGACCCGTCATGAAATTGAAAAAATCCGAGGTGTCGATCCGACTCCAACGTTAAAAACTTTGCTTGATAAGGAATTGGTTACTTTGGTTGGACATAAAGAGACAGTTGGTCAGCCGGGTTTATATGGGACTACGGATCGCTTCCTTCACTTGTTTGGTCTTGGTTCATTAGCGGAACTTCCGGTGCTCCGCGAGTTAAAGCAGATTGAGAGCGATCCAGGAGAGAGCGCAATATCTGAGGAGTTGCAAGAAGAAGATGCTGCCGTCGAAGAGTGCGACGAGACTGCTTCCCTCTAGAATGCGAGTAATGAATAAACTTCGCCTTCAAAAATATCTATCCGAGTGTGGAGTTGCTTCCCGTAGAGCAGCAGAGTCACTTATTGAAGAGGGCAAGGTCAGAGTCAATGGGAAGGTGGCAATACTTGGCCAGCAAGTTGATCCCGAACATGATAAAATCCAAGTAAGAGATAAAATAGTTAGACCTGCCCCTAAGGGGGTACTCCTTTTCTATAAGCCTAGAGAAGTGGTTTCCACAATGTCCGATCCTCAGGGACGTCGTTGTCTTGCGGACTATATTACAAAACCTTATCGCTCTTATTTTCCAGTTGGGCGCTTGGATTGGGATTCGACAGGCCTTGTCATTTTGACAAATGACGGAGAACTTGCTGAAAGGCTACTCCATCCTCGCTATGGTTTTGAGAGGGTCTATCATGTTCGAGTGGCTGGAGAGCTTCGGGATAAAGAAATGCTTCGCATTGAAAGAGGTGTAAGGCTACACGACGGTGTTGCAAAGGCTCACGTGAAATTCCTCCGAAGAGACGATGATGCAACATGGCTTGAACTGCGTTTGCGAGAGGGGAGAAACCGTATTGTAAGAAGAATGATGGATCATATCCATCATCCAGTCCTAAAACTTCAGCGCATAGCACACGGCCCATGTAAATTGGGGAGTTTGAAGCCCGGAGACCTAAGGCGTTTAACAGAAGATGAGTACAGAAAGCTTAGGCGCAAAATATTTTCACAAGAGAGCTTGTCAAAAGGCAAGAAACACAGTGGATCCTAAAATCTCTCTTTGCATGATTGTCAAGGACGAAGAAGATTGGCTGGAACAATGCCTGAAAAGTGTTGAGCCTCTGGTTTCCGAAATAATAATTGTTGATACAGGCTCGACAGATCGTAGTCTAGAAATTGCAAAAACTTTTGATGCAAAAATATTCTTTTTCAAGTGGAATGATGACTTTTCTGCAGCTCGCAATTACTCATTGCGTCAAGCAAGTGGAGACTGGATCTTTGTCTTGGATGCAGATGAGGCAATCGCTGCTTCTGATTTGGCTTTGCTCAGGGAGAAGGTCAAAGCAAAGAACGTTTGCTATGAGTTTTTGCAGAGGCATTACACCGCCGATCATCGCCTGAGTGATTTTAAACCGTGTCAAGGTGACTATCCAGACTTAGAACGAAACTATCCGGGGTTTTTTGAGAGCAACCTTTGCAGGCTTTTCCCAAATCACCGTGGCATCGAATATAGGGGTCGCATTCATGAATTAGTCGAGCAGTCCATCAAGGAAATCCCAGATCTTCGAATAGAGCGGCTCGATGTTCGTATACATCATTATGGACACACACCGGAAGTTAAGAGAAAAAAGACCAAAGCGGATCTTTATTCGCCGCTAGGGGAGAGTAAAACAAGAGAGCAGCCAGACGATTGGAAAGCTTACTTTGAGCTTGGGGTGGAACACAATTGCAATGGTAGACGAAAGGAGGCAGCGGAAGCTTTTAAGAAGTCACTAAATCTTAATCCAAACTATCTTGATACCTGGGTGAACTATGGCTATGTGCTTTGTGAAACATCACAGTATGATGAAGCGATTGAAGCCTTAAAGAGAGCCATTAAAATCAAAGCAGATTGCGATCAAGCTTACTGTAATTTGGGCGTGGTTTTTATGAGGCAGGGTGATTTTGCTCGAGCTGTGGATGTCTTTATTAGAGCGATAAATATTAATCCTCAATATGTAAATGCCTTTTGTAATCTTGGGATAAGTCTTGCTCGCTTGGGGAGGTACGCAGAGGCGGCGAACGCATATTATCGGGCTTTAGAAGTAATGCCACAATGTGTTTCTGCGAAGGCGGATCTGGGCGCTCTTTATCTTGTTTCTGGCCAGTTGGAGGAGGCAGAGAAATTCCTTATTTCAGCATCAAAAGACGACCCTGAACAAAGCGGA
>JAAZON010000686.1 GCA_012797725.1 SAR324 cluster bacterium
TATATTGTTTACTCGCTTGGTAATATTAGCTTCATGGCATTTTTGGCGTGGTGTTGGTTTCTATTGCTTTCTCGAACAAAATTTACAGAGTCTTTTCTGGGGCAGCTCAAGTTTTGTTTTTATGCATATATTTTCATTTACTTGGCGGTGCTTTCACTTTATGGCAATAGTCTCAACCCCCCTGTTGTTGGAGTTATAAACAATACAATTTATCCGGCCTTTTCGGTGCCAGCCGCTTTTCGTTTTCTCTTGATATTCTCGTTACTTTTGTATCTAAAACAAAAGCAGGAAGCCTGGACGCAAAGATTTGCCTTATCTCATCTGCTTATTTTCTGTTTGGCTATTTATCTCATATACACAAGCTCAGCACCTGCTTATTTGGCCATTTTTCAAGACCTATGTACGTCATTGTTTAATCGTTTTATCGACAACCATGAATTCCTTGGAGTGGGGATACAGTGGAAACTTCTGTATTACAATTTGTTGATGCAAGATGACTTGTTTCAAAGCAACATTATTTGGAGCGACGTTTTACTCTTGCTGTACTCGAAAGGTGTTTTTGTTGCTGCCGCTTTCCTTCTGCTACTCTGCCAAGGATTAAAGACAGCCATTAATTCTCGCCCTATTACTTTGCTTTCTGTTGTCTTGATGGTCACGCCGCTAGCCAGCTTTTTTTCTCCAGTGCTAACAACTCCACTTAATATGGTGATGTATGCAATTTGTCTTTCTATGCTAAAGAAGTCTGAATCAAAAGCTTCTATGTTGCTAATAAAGAGGACATGGGAAAGGCTTATTCCGAAGCTGCTCATTACGATTCTTCTGCTTTTCAGTAGCTGGATCCTCGTAAATGTGAGTATCGCGGCAGTCAAGGTTTATCTTGGACCTGTGAGGCTTCCCGTTACAGAGGACTATAAGATTCCCGACTATTTCATTGTTCAGTTGGTGGCGACAGAGGACAGGACTTTTTTTCAACATAAAGGCCTATGCCATCTCGAAATACGCCGAAGTCTTAGTAGGAACCTGAAGGCGCTAAGGTTCGAAAGAGGAGCAAGTACCATATCGATGCAGTTAGCAAAGCTTTTATATTTGAATTCTGAAAAGACCCTTTCTAGAAAACTTCAACAAATTCTTATTGCCATTTATCTGGAGAGAGTCCTGAATAAAGGAGAGCTCCTTTATAGATATATTTCCCTTTTGGACTTTGGAGAGGGCAGGGTTGGATTAAAAGATGCCAGTAACTATTATTTTCACAAAGATCCGTCGGCATTGAGTTTTAGAGAGTCCGCACTATTAGTTGCATCAGTGGTCAATCCCAAAATCTATAGACCGGAAGGTAGTAATAAAGACACTATTTCAAGGGCCCAAGCGGTTACAGGTCGGGCCTCCTTAATATATCCCGTGCTCGAACCACAAGCCAGGGCGCTTCCTTACGTGATTGCTAAGGATGAGAATAGCCCCAATAATTTCTAGGAGAAAAGATCAGATGAAAAGGAGACGGGAAATGATGGAGAGAGAAATCCAACAGATCAAAAAGCCAGGCTTTCTGAGAGCATTGTTGCTTGGATGTTTCATGGTAGTAGTCAATGTTGAAGCTCAGGCACCGTCTTCGTTTCTTTATCATTTCAACAAAGAGAGGGGCTTTTTTTTCGACACAGAAGAATTTGAAAATACGGTATTTTTCACTGATCAAAAATCCTTATTCTCAGCATGTGAGCTTAGTGTAAATTATGTAGCCATTTGTGATGTGTCCACAGGCCAGAGATTTTATGCTAAGAGGTCTGAGCTTGAAGAGATTCCCGTTGATCCCGGAAAGTTCTCGTGGAAACTAAAAATTATTGATGTTAAAGGCAGTATCATAGACATGTTTTTTGCAGAGAGAAGTCTTGGACTTGCTGAGCAGGGTTATCACCCACTCATGTGGATTGAAGGCCTGGAGAAATCTAATGTGGTAAAGCTTCACTTTTTTGGGGTTATACCCTCTGTCCAGTTTTCAACACACAATTTGCAGGTAAATGCTCCAGTAGTTGTAGGATGGCAAAACGCTGGTGGAGAGCAGAGTATAGTTCAGATCCAAAGTTCCAAAATATTTGGTCTTAAAACGCTATGGGAAAATGCGGGAAAACTAAGAGTCGAAATAGTGCAAAAGATTGAAAAAACTCAGCCAGTAGTGATTGATGCAGGGCATGGAGGGGCGGAGTACGGAACTCACATTGATAGCATAATGGAAAAGGAGCTTGTTCTTAAAGCAGCATTGCGATTGAAGAAGTACTTAGAGTCGAATGCTTTGAATGTTCTCCTAGTTCGTCAAGACGACAAACAGCTTTCACTAAGCGAGCGCTTGTTTTATGCAGAGTCTCAAAATGCCGCCCTTTTTCTTTCTCTTCATGTAGATAATTGGGTTCACTCAGTTGCATTCGATAGAATTCCAGTCGGATTAAGTTGCTATTATCAGCAATTTTTATCCGCGTCTTTTGCGTCTACACTTTGTCAGGGCATTAAAGAAAAGGGATATGCCGTTGCCTGGGCTGCAAGGCGCAGTATGTATGTGCTATCTAGTTTGGCATATCCATCGGTGCTTCTTGAGCTTGGAAATCTAGCTGACCCAGGGGACAAGCAGATGCTTTTAGATGAATATCGCTTTAAGGCTTATGTTGAAAAAATAGGCCGAGAGATTTTAGATTTTGTGAAAGAGAATGAAAACTGAAATTGCCACACATGTGCAGCAAGGTTTTTTAAGTAAGAAAGAGAGGACATCAGCTTGAAGGATTGCAGCCAGGAGTATTGTGGCCAGTAAGTTGGTCCGATCCCCATGATGGGCATGTTGTCTTCTTTCCTGAGAATTGGCGTTCCATATATGAATCAATAGCCCAAGAGCTAATACGCGATGATTTGATTGCCAATAAATGCCATTAGAGCGCATAAAAAATGTCCGTTTCCGGACAGTCTTTTGGTGCGCTTTCCGCTAAAAAAACAGGAATATTAGATGGTTGTACCGGTTTTGTAAATTTCCAACTTGAAACTGGAGATTTGATAATAAATCCAACCTGCCAGTAAAGGTTTGTTCCATTCAGTGTTTAACGAAACCAAAAAGCTTTGCTGGTAATAGAAATAGCGTTTTTATCGAACTAAATAGCATAAATATCAGAGGAAGGGTTAATACAAGGAGTAACAGAAACAAAAAAAACAGGAGAAATAATATTATAGGATGGTAAAATGCCATCCATACTATAGTAAACACTAAGATATCGCTTCCTAGAGAAGCAATCCAGTTGCTAAAAGGTTCGGGCGAGCTGTTGATTAACAAGCGACTTCCTGCCTTTGTGAAATGAGTTCCTGCTGTTATGCCACCTCCGGCAAGTCCTGCTGCAAACATTATAGCTGGATTCACTGAATTCGCAGCGCCAATAGATAGTAATGTACCTGCTGGTATACGTATAAATGTGTGTATCGCATCCCATATAGAGTCTAGGCCCGGAACCTTGTCGGCAAAAAATTCCATAACAAATAAAAAGCCTGACGCGCCTAGAACAAATGGATGCGATAATACTTGAAGATCAGGCGGAAGGCTTACACTTTCAGTGGCGTCAAGAATCCCGACTAGAAATACGGTAGCATAAAGATTGATTCCGCTTCCCCAGGCAATGCCAAGCAAGAGGGCCATGGTGCCAAATGATTCCATTCGACAACTCTAACATAATAGAGCAAATGACTAAATTGGCATTATAGGGCCGTCCTCTGTGATGTCACTAGAGCTTGGCCCCCCCCA
>JAAZON010000687.1 GCA_012797725.1 SAR324 cluster bacterium
CAAGTGAAATGAGTTTATGATCGAGATGGGCTTGCTCAATCGCATTCATTCCTTTGACCGCAGGGAATATTATATCTTTTATATTTGCAACGGCCTTCAATGTGCCTTTGCCCAGATAACGCTTAGGGTCCCCGTCTCTAAGTTCGTGTGCTTCGTGTTCTCCAGTTGATGCGCCGGATGGAACCATTGCGCTACCTGTGGTACCATCATTGAGGGTAACTACCGTAGCGACCGTTGGGAAACCTCTAGAGTCTAGCGCTTCATATGCAGAAATATGCTCAATATAAGGATCCTTTTTGTAGCAGCTCATTTGCTTTCTCTTGAATAAATGAATAATCAATAAACATATTTAAGTTCAGACGAGAGCATGCTCACGCCCAAAACATATTAAAGCCCCTAGCGGCTAATATCAACAAGGGTTATATTAGACTTAGGATTAAATCTCTAATAACTTTTCAACTGAAATAATGAAGCCATTCGCTCCTGTCATAGTTGTTGCATTAGCCATCATAGTCGCCTTGCTTAGTATTTTTGGTGATGACAGCCTTTCTAAGCTTTCTCAACTTCGGGATACAATTTCTAACCAAAAAGAGAAGAACGTCGTTCTGAGTACCAAGGTGGAAGAGCTTAAGCATCAAGTGCATGGTCTCCAAGCGAACGATAGAATACTTGAAAAGGCGGCTCGTAATGAGTTGGGCATGGCAAGGCCAAATGATATGATTTTTCTCTTCGATGATGTTAAGAAAGAAAAAAGGACAAAGAATTAGACAGGGTTTATGCTTGGTTCTGAGCCTGTCGTTTTTATCTTTTAGATATCTTTGAAAATAATGGCAAGAAAAAAGAAAGCAGTTGACGGCGATGAGGCCCTTCCTATCATAAAAAGGCCCGGGATGAGTCCAACGGCAGTGGAGGACATCTTGAATTCTGCCCTAAAGCGTTTTGGGCTCGATGAGAAAATTGCACGTTATAGTTTTGTTAGTAAATGGCCAGAAATTGTTGGAGAAGAAATTGCAAAACGTAGTAAGCCAGAATGCATTAGAGGCAAATGTCTTGTTGTGAAGGTAATTGATTCAGTCTGGGCTCAGGAGCTAAGTTTCCATAAACAAGCAATTATTACTCGCCTTAAACGTCATTTGAAAGATAAAGACCTACTCGAAGATGTGGCTTTTCATGTGGGAGAATTATAAGGTTTGATATGTGTTTCAGGGCCAAGAGAAGTGACAATATCAGAATAGGAGACATGATATGGGACTAATCAAGGAATTTAAAGAATTTGCAATGAAAGGCAATGTTGTCGATATGGCAGTGGGCCTTATTGTGGGTGCTGCGTTTGGCAAAATAGTTTCATCGCTAGTTGCAGATGTGCTGATGCCTCCTATTGGCCTGCTCTTGGGAGGAGTAGATTTTAAGGATCTAAAGCTCACAATGGCTGAAGCTTCTGGATCCACGCCTGCTGTGACATTAAATTACGGCGCCTTTATTCAAACTACAATTGATTTTATTATTATTGCTGCTGCAGTATTCTTGTTGATAAAGGCGATTAATACATTAAAACGAAGCAAGGAAGAAGCCCCAGCTCCTGAAGCTCCATCAAAGCAAGAAATCCTTCTTGCGGAGATTAGAGACCTTCTGAAAAGCAAATAAGTTAGTTTTCTCACCTTGAGTGCTTATGTGCGGAGACACAAAGATTGGGCCAAAAAGCAAAGCTCTTCTTGCTCTTGAAGAATCTTTAGATTCAAGAGAAAGAGCCTTCTTGTTGGCCCTATCTAAAAAGACTTTGCGACAATGCGTTGAATCAGGGCCACTCCCAGAGGTCCTAGAGTCTGAAAAAAGTAAAGGTCTTCTTTTGGAGAATCATTGCTTTGTGACGCTTAGGATAGGAACCGCGCTTCGTGGCTGCATAGGGAGTATTGCGCCTAAGATTCCCCTTTATGAGAGAATTATTGAAAGCACTAGAAGTGCTGCACTTGAGGATCCTCGTTTTAAAGCAGTACAAAGGGCTGAGCTTGATAGTATCAATGTTAAAATTTCTGTGCTTACTGAAGCTGAAGCCTTGCATTACGAAAGCTCAGAAGAGCTGCTTCAACAACTTGTACCTTTCAAACATGGAGTAATTGTTCGTAAAGGATGGCAAGCTGCGACCTACTTGCCTCAGGTCTGGGCTCATGTCTCCGATAAGGAGCGTTTCTTATCAGAGCTTTGCGTTAAGGCTGGACTGGATCCTGCCGCTTGGAAGGAGCCATCAACGAAAGTAGAGGTTTTCGAGAGCCTTAGTATCGGTTAGTGTAAACTCCTAATGGCAAATACCTAAGAAATTTTCTTATTTTTTCTAGGTTCAACGGCTTAAATGATACGGTACAGAGTTAAAACTTGAATAGCTTATGTGGTCTTATGAACTCTGAAACTAAAGTTGAAATATCTACTAGGCCTGAAGGGAGAGATCTGACTCTTGGAGTAGGAGAAGCCTCTCCTTCCATCTTGTCGGTTCTGCCAGACGAGGCTTTCATTAAATCGCTTAGAAATGGCGATGAGAGCGCTTTTGAGGCTCTGCATGCGCGCTACCCCGAGGAGAAGGAACGTATCGAGATTGCAAAAATTGCAGCAGTGGAAGATGGCGAGGGCACCTCTGAGTACATCGAAAACTATGGCATCAAAGATAAGCAAGCATTAATCGAAATTGCAAAAATTGCAGCAGCGAAAAGTGGCGTGGGCACCTCTATGTTCATCCAAAACTATGGCATCAAAGATAAGCAAGTATTAATCGAGATTGCAAAAATTGCAGCAGCGCAAAGTGGCGGGGGAACCTCTGAGTGCATCCAAAACTACGGCATCAAAGATAAGAAAGCCTTAATCGAGATAGCCTTAATTGCTCTGCGGGGAAATGCGAGTGGAACTCTAGTTTACCTTGATAGATACAATCTGGACTTTTTAGATTATCAGACTCTCACCTCTTTCTTAGTTGATGACCTTTTTAACAATCCCGGCACCATTGCTTCTCTTTCTCAAACCTTGAAACAATTAGCTCTTGCTCTTCCGACGCTTCTTTCTAATCCCAAACTTAAGGATCTTAGTGTCGCAAATAGGCTCGAAGCACTATGCGCACTTCCATGTGAGCACAGCGAAGTGTGTTCAAGAATAAGCAAAGCATTCTCAAGCGAGGTAAAGACGGAAGATGAGGTTTGCGCCATACTTGCCACTCTCATTGCGCATGCAAAGGATCTTCCAGAAGGCCTCGAGGGGCGAGCACTCTCTCGCTTTGCCCTTCAGAAAGCAAGTGGCCTTGACTCTATTCTAATACCGGAAGACTTAAGTACAAACGGCGCAAGAAATCTTTACGCTGTGCTACTTGATGTAGGCATCTACTTTGACTCCAGGCTTTCCTCCTTTATAACGATAGAGCCTGAGTGTTGGAGTAAAGGATCAAGAGAAAAGACACTTGAAGCTCTACTACTGCTTAAGGCGCTTCATTCGCTTGGAGGAAAAAGGGAGGGGGTGCTTCTTTCGCAAGACTCACTTAGTAAAGTAGTTTCTGAGCTTTCGAGCGACCTTGCCAAGAGCTTTGAGAAAAAGCTTGACTTAAACAAGGCTAGCGTTTCTTCCGATGCCGTGCTTGAGCTTCAGAGGCTCTGGGGCGATCTGATGCCTATTATTGTCCTCTATGGGAGGCTTTCGGCAAATCCCTCCTGGACTGCTGCACTTCCTGTAGTAAGGGAGGCAATTCTTCGTTGTCTTTTAGGAGATTTTGAAGACTATAAGTACGAAAGTTCTGAGCAGCTTCCCTTTGAGCCAGGGGTTATCAGGGCATGGAGGCAGAATCCTTCGAGCCTTCGCTTCGTCGAAGCAGAAAACCCGCTCACACTCTCAGAGGAAGAGCGCTTTGAGGCAGCTTGCCAAATTGTGAAGTCAAATCTCATAACACATCTTCAAGGCAGCGAATTTCATGATTGGGCATTTGCACCAATCCTTGATGAAGTATCCTCATTATCGAAACTTCAAAAAGAGGCACGTCCAGCAGCTCTCTTTAGAATGCTGATTGAAGAACGAAAGGATCCTAAGCGCTTTTTAGAGGCTCTTAAGGAACTTCAAAGCAGGGGACAAGAGTTTAATCTACCAAAGGAGCTTCGAGAAGATCTTTTGGCAATAAGCAGAGTGCTGGATCCGCCTCGCAATAAAGCAGCAAAGAGCAATGTCATATTCTCGGTAGTCACAGATGACCCAAAACTGCTTTTGACTGTTGGGGATCTTGTTGATACCGCAAGCTGTCAGAACTATAGGACTGGTAGTTATATTCAGACCCTACCTGGCTATGTGGTTGACGGCAATATTAAGGTAGCATTGTCATTTGTTATACCGGTGCATGAGATTGAAGAGCTTCTTTCGGGCTTTGAAGAAGCGCTTAAAGAGGGGCGTTTACACTACTTATTTGACGCACCTAAGCTTAAGCTAAAACTATATATTGAAGGTGGCGAAAGTATCGAGTTTCACCTTAAGCGTGCCATGAGACGCCACATCCTGAGGCTTGGAAGCAAAGATAATGGCCCCGCTATTCTTTGTGAGCGAGGCTACGTGCAAAATCATGGAATTGAAAAAGAGATTGAAAAAGCTCTAAAAGATCTTGTTGAAACTTTCCGCCTTTCATGTGGTGCCATAGAAGCTCCACCCGGAACCCAATTCCCTGCCTCCAGAAACCCCTGCGGTGTTTACTCTGATAGCTGTGGGGGCATCATGGAAGGAAGGTATGAGTCTCCTGAGTTCGTCAACTAACAGGAGCTGCCCTTTTAAAAGAATTACTTCACCTTCCCTTGATTCGCGACAGCTTCCTGAGCCTTTTTTAAAGCCTCTTCATCGGCTAAGTAAAAAGACTTAACTGGTTTCAATGTATCTTTGTTTAGATGATAAACAAGAGGTATTCCTGTTGGAATATTTAGTTCAGTAATGTCAGCCTCTGATATGTCATCAAAGTATTTGACCAAGGCTCGGATGCTATTGCCATGTGCCGCGATGAGAACTCGCTTCCCAGATTTGACAATAGGAGCCAATGTGTCATTCCAATAGGGCAACATTCTTGCAATTGTATCTTTGAGCGATTCAGAAGCTGGAAGTTGCTCTGCTTTTAGGCTCGCATATCTGGGGTCAAAACGAGGATGACGTTCATCGTCGAGTGATAAAGGCGGTGGTGGTGTATCGAAGCTCCTGCGCCAAATTTTCACCTGTGCCTCACCAAATTTAGCTGCAGTCTCTGCTTTGTTTAGTCCTTGGAGATCGCCATAGTGCCTTTCGTTAAGCTGCCAGCCTCGAATAACAGGGATCCATTCAAGTCCCATAACTTCCTGTATTATCCAAAGTGTTTTTATCGCGCGCTTTAATACTGATGTGTATGCGATGTCAAATGTATAGCCCTTCTCTTTGAGAATCTGACCACTACTTAAGGCTTCTTGCTCCCCAAGTGATGATAACCCAACATCTGTCCAACCGGTAAAGCGGTTTTCGAGATTCCAGATGCTCTGACCATGTCGAACAAGAACCAAGGTGTAAGTTTCGGACTCTGACATCTTAAGTATTCTCCTGATTTTTTTTGGTGGAAATTAGAATCTATCGTGAGGCTAAATTCTTGTAAAGTAAGGCAGATTCAATCGCTATAAGGGCTTTCAAGGTGTCCAAAGTAGTATTAGTGCCTTCCTCGATTACGAAATTAACCTTTTAACCAGCAAAGAAAATCAATTGACATAAGTTAAAAAATAACGTCTTAAGGGCTCGTAAATTTACGTTGTTTTGAAAAATTAATTATTTGATTCTTGGGATAGGGCAAAGATCTTATTGGCTAATATACTGATTTCAAGGAATTTTTTTTGTTTAGGCTAATTTGTCTAAATAAACGAGTTGCAACAATTCCTTTAGGATCTTATAAGAACAGGGAGCACTTTTTGTGCTCAACTTAAATAGGCAACTATAATATTTTAACAGATTTAAGTTAAGTTTTAAGGCTGAACTGGCTTCAGCTTATTTTTCATTTTGGAGTGAAACGATGAAAACAATGAACTCATTGCAGCATGGCCTTTGTCTTGCTGCAGGACTTGCAGTTTCTGTGGGTTTCGCTGCTAGCATGGTGCTTGCTGACGGAGTCCAAGACTTTTATCACCAGATGAACCAAAAGCGTTTCTTCAATCAGCTTGAAGGCGCGAGAACTGCTGCAATGGCAGGTTCATCAGTCGTAACGTCATCGGACAGCTCGAGTGTGCTCGGGAATCCCGCTGGTCTTGGTTGGATGAAAGATGCGGAAGTTTCTGCTTCTTATGTAAACGAAAGAATTAGCGGTAACGATGTCGTTGATTATGGTGATGTTGAAGCAACAACAAATGGCGGTTATGCTGTTGGCGCTTTCCCAATCATGCCCTATAAAGATGCTCTTCCTAAATATGGAAACATCGGCTTTGGTTGGTCAGGTTATAAGACAAATTCCGATGATTCATTGGATCTTGATTATAATCGTTGGCAGTTGCATTTAGCTTATGCCAAGGCTCTGGGTG
>JAAZON010000688.1 GCA_012797725.1 SAR324 cluster bacterium
ATTATTAGGGTCAATGGGCACCAAATCAGGAGTATGACCACCATTATTGTAGTAAGCTGCATTATACGTAAAGCTTTGTGACTGGATTCGTGTATACCCTTGATATTGCTGTGCCAAAAATAAATGGTTATGCACAAAGCAAGTAGTACTGCTGTGGGGCCTCGAGGAATAACAAATCCCCAATGTGCTAACTCGGAGATTTCATTGATTAAGCCGCCAATGTAATGGCCTGCACTTACGCTGCTTATTGGCCCAGTAATGAGATAGTCAAAAATCAGTGCAGAGACGGAAAGTTTGGCCATTACTGGCCCCATAGCATCGCGCACCACAACATAGACGCCACCCCGAACAAACATGCTACAGCTTTCCATGTAGACGGAACGAATTGCAAAGCCAAAAAGCATTACACCAATAATAAACCAAGCTGCGGATTTCCCGATTGCTTGTTCTGCGATGCCTCCTGCATAAAACATAGTAGATGCAAGGTCGCTCAAGACTACTGCTGACGCGCGCCAGAATGAAATGAATGTCAAAGCGACTGTAGTTGCAATCACAACGCGAGTTGTGCGCACAGGTCCATTACTGTCTTTAGTTTTAGAATTTCCGTTCATGAGAGATTAGTAATATAAGTTACCCATGGAAGGGGGCTATTATAAGTATGTTTGTCGATAAAGATCTATCGTTTTAGGTTCTTAGGGGCAATGGGTATTTTATTGAAAACTCAATTCCAGCATATTGCAAGGGGAGGGATTATTATCGCGCCTTAATTGCATTAAATATGGGCAAATATCCTCTTCCTTGTAGTTGACAGCCCGGGCTATTGTATGAGCGTGAAAGATAAAATCGATGAAAAAGTTGACCCCTATGCCACTATCCCATATGCAAGCAAGGTTCATCCTCTGAGAGAGCCATCAAGAATAGCTGCGCTGGCTGCTCTTTATGGTTTTGAAGGAGCCAGACCAGAATCTGCCTCGGTATTTGAAATTGGTTGTGCCTCAGGTCAGGCCTTGATCCCACTTGCACTTATGTATCCAGAGGCTTCTTTTTATGGAATTGATGCATCAGAGGCTCAAATTGAAGAGGGGAAGAGCTTAATTCTCAAGCTTGGAATTAAAAACATAGGCCTGGAAGCAAAGACCATAAGTGAGGCCTTAAAGGAAAAAAGACACTTCAATTATGTGTTTGCCCATGGAGTCTACTCCTGGATAAACGAGGATACGCAGCAAGACCTTCTGAGCCTAATTCATAGTAGTCTCAGTGATAACGGTCTTGCCTACATAAGTTATAACACATGGCCAGGCTGGCATTTTAGAAGAATTCTTAGGGATTTCTTGGTTTGGCAGCTCCCCTCGGATTTATCGCCGTTAGAGAAAGTTTCTGAAGCACGAAAACATTTAAGTTTATTTGAAGATGTTGTGGGATATGAATTTGAACGCCCATACAGTCTTTTGATGAATCTGGAGCTTCGGCGAATTCGTGGTGAATCAGATGCTTATGTTTTTCATGAATTCTTAGAAGAGGAAAACAATCCGGTTTATTTTAGAGATATGCTTGAAAGATTAGCCCAAGCTAAGCTTCAATACATCAGCGATGCAAGACTTAGCAGAAACGACTCCTTTCGCTTGATCAAGGACGGCTCTCTCCTGAAGTTCGAGCCAAAGCTTTTGTATGAATTCCCGGAGACTCATACCAGGGCCCAGGTTTTAGATTTTGCTTTTCACACGCCCTTTAGGGAAAGCATAGTCTCAAAAGTTAAAGATTCGCCCACCGCTCCAATGCTTAACTCAGAGAGCCTGCAAAAGCTGTTTTTCTCAGCCTCATTCGAGTCTATAGAAGGAGAGCCAGAACTTGGAAGGGAGACGGAAGAAGAGTTCATCGACTTAGCAGGTCATAGAGCTTTCTTAAGCAAGGCAGTTTTGAAAGCAGCACTTATAGCAATGCGAGAAGCTTGGCCAAGAAATATCGACTTCAAAACTCTTTTTCTAAAAGTAATAAAGCTTGGGAAAGAAAAATTTAGCCAATCTGCCTTTGACAATAGCACTCTTATACTGGGGCTCTTGGATTTGGCAAAGCAAGACTTTATTGATATCTCACTTAATAGCATTAATGTTGCAAGTACAATCTCAAGTAAACCAAGAGTTAGCCCCTTTGCTCAATATCAAGCTCGGCAGAGTAATATTGTTACAAATCTTCGCTATGAATCAGTTGAGCTTGGACCCTTTGAACGTGATTTAATTCAGCATTTGAATGGAGAAAGGGATTTGGGTGCAATTGCCAATCTTCTTCTTTCCTCCCTTTCCGAAGATGGAGCTCACATTAAAGAAGGTGGAGAAACCGTTTTAGATCCTGAGCGTCAGCGTGTACTTGTAACTACGCTTCTCAATGATGGATTGGAAACTCTCCGAAAAGCAGCCCTTTTGCTGGAGGAGTAATAGAGCGGCGTTCCTCCTTTTCTCTTTTATTTCAGTTCCCCAAATTGGTTTTCTGTATTCGAATCTGAAATACTGTTTACCGAAACCGTTCAGCTGGAGGCTGATGCTGTAAGCCACAGAGGGGGGGGCTAAAAGATTTCCACTGAAGCGATCTCAGGTAAATCCCCCGAACTCCATCGGTATACCACGGCGCGCATAAAATAAGTGGCAGTGCCATAATCTACTTTCGACAGAATTGAGAAATAGGCTGATGCGCTGGACGAGGGCCCCACACTTACTATAGAGCTTATGTCGTTCCAGGTGGAGTCTGCCACCATCTGCCCTCGAATCAATGAGCTATAGGTATCCACTTTAAAAGGTCCGTCTTCAGACTCTCGGTATTCTATGATCTTATCAACTTCATTGGGCAGGATTTCAGGGCTTAAGCATTTGAGGATGCGTCTTGAAGCAAGATTAAGATTCACGGTCTTTTTCTCACCGTAGGTAGTCACGTATGGAAGAAGTTTTCTGGTGCGAGATGCCGTAAACCCTGGAATTGTGCCTATCTCATCGATCTGTTGAATAATGTTATTCTTGAAGATATCCCCATCTTGCTCCTTGATCTCTCCTTCGACCCCTTTTTCAAAGTTTTGTTCATTGTATGACTCGCTGTCTTTATCCATATAATCTATCAAGTTTGCTACTAATTGCTGAGCGTTAAAAAAGCGACCTTGGAAAGGGGCTTGCTTCCAGACTTCGTTTGAGTCGTTATCAAAACCAAGATCCCTAAACATACACTCAAAAACATAACGCCACTTTGCTTCAAGGGGGCCTTGAGAGCCAGAAATCAGGGATCTAATAG
>JAAZON010000689.1 GCA_012797725.1 SAR324 cluster bacterium
AGGGCTACTTACTTGTGAAGAGGACAAAGACCTACCGCGAGCGCATCGTGCCGATTAACAAGAAGACGATAGTGGAGCTAAAGCGCTTCGCCTACAACAATGGCATCAAGGGAGGGAGGCTATTTGCAATGTCAAGGGACAGGTTCTCCAAGCTCATCTTGAGGTATTCCAGAAAGCTTGGATTCAAGGTGACGCCCTACATGCTCCGCCACACATTTGCAACTCTCTTTGTCGAGAACAACGGCAATCTTCTGATACTGAAGAACATCATGGGGCACAGCCAGATTTCAACGACCGAGAGGTACGTACATGAGTCCAAGAGGATGATCAAGAGCGGGTATGATAAGGCGTGTCCCGAGTTCTAAAAAAGTTGAATAAAAAGAATAGTATTCAGTGTTTGCAGCATGAGCATGTGCTTGTGTTGCCAGAATACTCTTTTAGTATCTCAATAATCTCGAAGGAGCAGCATCTGCCCTTGGGATTCAAAGTTTCGCATTGGTCTCCGGTGCACGCATCGGTCATGTCCTGTATGTCGGAAAGATTCTTGGCTCCATTCTTTATTGCCTCTACTATCTCGGATCTTCTGACCTTTTTGCAGTAGCATATCATCTCGTCTTCATTCATAAATCGAAATATATGTTTGGATATTTAAAAATATTTGATTTGACTTAGCAGAGTTAGGCAAAATCGTTAAAGTTAAATAGTATTGACTTTAAAAATTAGGTAATATAATGGTGACTATATGAAAAAATTAATAGCTTTTTTGATAAGCTTGTTATTTGTTGCAAGTACGTTTGGAATAGGAACGTTAATGGCTAATCGTTGTGGAATTGTCATCAATGAGATTAATACTGGGGAAGAAGATATGGTAGAACTCTATAACTACGGGCCATCTCAAGATATGTCAAATTGGAGATTTTACTGGCAAGATCAGCGAGGAACAAGTGGTAACTTTAGAATCCCCCAAGGATTTGTTCTGGGGCATAATCAGTTTGTGATCCTAACTGAAGAAAGTGGAACAAATACTGCAACAAAACTTTATTTTAACAGCAATATCATGTGGACGGAATTTGAAAGTGGCGGAATTGCAGGAGCACTCTTTGATAGCACTGGAAAATGTATAGATTATTTTAGGACAGAAGGTTCAACATATGTACCTCCTCCTAATTCATGGAGTGGCCCTGATATGCCATACCCAGTGACAAACAATGTCGGTTATAGAAATTCTGATATTGATACTGATACAGGCAAAGATTGGAGTGTGGGAGGAACAAATACACCACTAGCTTTGAATCCAGGTCAGACTGGTCAATCATCATGCAATTCTAAAGCCCTTCCAATGGCACAGATCTTAGAAATTCTAAAAGCCAACAAAGACAAGGAATAAATTTATTTTTTTCTTTTCTAATCTTTTCTTATTAATTTATTATTCTGAATCAAGCCTCCCTTTATTGCCCTTGTCAATATCATTAATCTCCTTGCTCTTCCACATGAGCTCAAGCATAACCCTTGAATCAACGAAGGATTCGATTAGATCTTTGTAGTTCTCATTGCAGTGCATATCAAAAACTGGCCTTAGAATTGAGAGGTTGTCAGAGACATACAACACGAACCCATAGTTCCAGCATGAATCCTTCATGTATTCTAAGATCGCATACCTTCCTTCCTCGCCAACA
>JAAZON010000690.1 GCA_012797725.1 SAR324 cluster bacterium
CTCTGGGCTCTGGCAAGAAGCATTCGAATTATCAACGACATGAAAAGCCTGCAAACAAATGGCAGGCCCGACACAGTACGGTTAGTTATATGGACTACAAGTTTATTGGCTGCTCTCCTATCCCTTCTGTTTCTCATTTGATCTCTCTTTCGATTAACTAAGTTCGTGTTCGCTTAGTAATCGAAAAAATTGGTCAAAAGTTGCCTAAAAAAGAGGGTGGCACCAATTGCACCCTAAAGAGGGTGGCACCAATTGCACCCTAACTTAGTAATCGAAAAAATTGGTCAAAAGTTGCCTAAAAAAGAGGGTGGCACCAATTGCACCCTAAAGAGGGTGGCACCAATTGCACCCTAAAGTTGCCTAAAAAAGAGGGTGGCACCATTTGTGTGTTTTAAGGTTTGGGGAATAGCATCTTTGAAAGCTTGTCAGACGATACTCCTTTCACACGTTTCAGAGCGTGAAGAACACTGGCACCAATTCCTTCTCGATCTCTTGCACTTATTTCAGAAACAGAAAGTTGGCCTTCTTCAAGACCGTCAATCTCGCTTTGAACTCGATCCAGGAAGTCAGTAACTTTAATTGAAGGATCCTCTTGTTTATGATGAAAGAATTCTGATATTCCACTAACTAAGACAATGTCATGATTTGGGAATTGCGAATGAATGCAATTTAAGCCTTGGCCAATTTCTTTAAACCATTTTAAAGCATAATCATTTGCATAGCTTCTTAAAGAACCCATTTCTGAGTCATCAAAAACATCGCCATTTATATATTTCTCTCTTGAGTCTTTTATGAATCCAACAATCGGTCTAATCATATGATCACTGGTCTTTTCTGCCCATTGATCAACATCCTCTTCCGGGAGTAATGCCAATTCTTTAAGTCTTTCAAAGCTTATCGTGGTATCGTTGCAGGGGAGATTTGCAAAAGCTTTTAGTAGTTCAGCATTCTGTTCGTAAAGACTCTTAATAAAACGTATGGCGCCAAAAGGTCCCGATGCCCTATGTTCAAAATATTGATAGCCAGCAGGTGCTTTTAACCAATCTCCATTGAAAGAGCCCAACTCTTCGAGCTCTTTGATTGATTTCCATTCATATTTATGAGTTTCTGTATTATAAAGAACACAATGACCAAACTCTTTAGCTAAGCAACTGTAGCCTGCGCCACCAATTCCAGTTCCAATTATGACCGCAATACCTTTTTTAGAATTGCGAAGCTTGCCTCTGTCATGTGCCACTTCCCCAGCCAAAGCACATAGACCATCATTGAAAATCTCTGAACTTGGACTTAGCTCATCTACTATGTTGAGTTCAGCACTCACAGCTTGAAAAGCTTCTACCGAAGGGGCGCCGTTGACGCGCACTATTGAGCGTAGTATTTCAACTTTTTTTTCTCTGTTAAAAGCATTCCGTATACGTTCTGCCAATTGAACTGCGGTAAAGGGTATTTTCATGTTAGTTGAAGAGAAGCTCCCATTCTCAACAGGACCAGCCACTGAACAAGTTATTCTCCCAATCTGAGAAGGCCGGATTTTCAAACCGTCAAGTAGATCAAAGATTTGCTGGGTTACTTTCCTCACAAATTTATGCACCAAACCATCGAGTTCTTTCTGGGACAGATCTGAAAACTTCACCCCTGCGAATAAAGCTTCATCTTCGAAATCCTTCCAAGAACTTTTCCAGTCAGCACCAATGCTTTTGCTTCCCTCTAACGACAAGCTTAACAAGGTGTTTTTTAATTCAGTTCCCTCTATGAAATTCTGTACAACCACTATTGAATAGGAGGTTCCCCCGACTACCAAGACAAGCTCATATGGCTGAACTATTTGAGGTACCAACTCAGTAGTTTTGGAATAATCCTCAAGGCCAACTGAAATACCCGTTGCTATGTCAAGGATCAAATCTTGGGCAGGCTGATAAGTCTGTTTCGGTCTGTCTGAAGAAGGCGTTGTTTTCTCTCCACCAGCTTCGGATATTGAAGTGGTACCAGACATCACACCCTCCTTGGTTTAGAAATTAAGTTCTACAAGCAATAAACAAAAATAAGCACCAACTTTCCCAGCTGGAAATTTTTATTCTAACAGCAAAAAATTCTTAGACAACAAAAAGTCCCCTAGGTTTAAAATTACTTCATTTTAACGCCCACCGTTGTAATAGACCTAAGAAAAATCGCCTATAAAAAACAACCATTCTTATGGATATTAAATTCATAGAGAGAAGAATGAGGAAGGAAAATCCAATCCTTTCAATACATTCCCTGCCTCACTTAATTTAAATACATTTAGGAAGAGGATGTAATGAAGAGTTGTTTTGTTAATATTTTCACAAAACTCTGTTTTTACCGACGAATTTGTTTATCAGGGACTTAAGCTGATTGCTTAGTCTTGCTTTTATCCCACGCGTCAACCAGTCTTCTTGCAGCTTTAATTCCGGCATAAAGATAAAAGCCTTCTTCACGTCCCTTTACTCGTATCAACACATTGGTGAGAAAGGATCGCTCAAGATTGGTAACTATTTTCCAAGGGAAAAACAAAGGCGGATAGTGTGAGTACAACGATGCCGGAAAGGAAACTTTGAGTCCGAATCCATCATCATTGATTATAAGAGTATAATTCTCCCGTATTGGATCATGGACAAAGATTTCAGGCTCAAAAGGAGTGAACAACACTTCATAAGATTCTCCCTTTAGGTGATTTGAGATCTCAAAATCTTTAAGTGAAGTCCTTGCCGGATTGATCCAGACCTCACGCATGATCCATGTGATCACAAAAAAAACAATAGCTGCCAAAATTAATGAGAATAAAATTAAATAGAGCATAAGTTTTCTTAAATCTCTTCCTCTAAAATTCTCAACATCCGTCTAAGTGGCTCTGCAGCACCCCAGAGAAGTTGATCTCCAACAGTAAATGCTCCAAGATATTGTGGGCCCATCCGCATCTTATGAACACGTCCAACTGGAATATTAAGTGTTCCTGATATTCGGGCTGGATGCAACTCTTTAAAAGTTGCTTCCGGTGTATTTTCCACCAGACTCACCCAATCATTACCCTCTGATATCATATGATTAATCTCGTCAATCGGAATGTCCTTTTTCAATTTGATTAAAAGAGATTGGCTATGACAGCGGAGCGCCCCGATACGCACACAAATTCCATCCACTGATATTTCCTCTTTGTTTTGGAGAATTTTATTTAACTCCACATGCCCCTTCCATTCCTCACGGCTTTGACCTCCCTCAACAAGCTTATCGATCCAAGGTATCAAATTTCCTGCAAGCGGTGTTGGAAATTGTTCCAGGGGGATGTCTTGCGAGCGCTGCGCTTCCGTGACGCTCCGTTCGATCTCAAGAGCCGTTGCAGCTGGCTCTTTCAAGATATCTGCCGCGATATTACCAAGGAAATGCATTTGCTTCATTAACTCAATCATATGTTTTGCCCCAGCGCCTGAGGCCGCTTGGTAGGTGGAGGAATGTATCCATTCCAGAGCTTCGTGAGACAGGAGGCCGCTTAACGCCATAATCATTAAGCTCACTGTGCAATTGCCGCCGACAAACGTCTTAACTCCATTTTTCAAGGCCTGATTAATTACACCGCGATTCATTGGATCTAATACAATAATAGAATCTTTCTCCATTCGTAGAGTCGAAGCCGCATCAATCCAATAACCATTCCAAGATGCTTTTCTAAGATTCGCATATATAGCCTTGGTATAGTCACCACCCTGACAGCTCAATATAACATCAAGGTCCTTTAATTCGTTAATATCGTAAGCATCTTTTAATGTGCAACCAGACGCCTCTTCAAGTGGAACAAGAGCTCCTACATTGGAAGTTGAAAAAAAGACGGGTTCTATCCAAGAAAAGTCTCCCTCTTCCCTCATTCGATTAATAAGAACCGAACCCACCATTCCTCTCCAGCCCACTATTCCCACTCTTAACATGCGCACTCCATCTCACAAGAAGGTTTCTTATTGCCATTTATTCGGATATCATGATTCAAAAACGTCGATTATTGCAAGGACAACCCTTTAGAGCTTTGCTGAAATTTTTCTGTTTTGTGGCTTTGTCTTTTCCGAAAGAGCCTTTGATAACGTATGGCACTCACATCAATCCTCTACTCAAGAATTTCCAAAGCTTAAATTCGAAAAGAGATAAATCACTGTGCATTTTCTTTCTTTCTAAGAAATTGTTGCTCACATGCTAATAGGCTGATATGTTTGATAATTTCGACTAATCTTCATTCATCTACACAAATTTTTGTTGAAAAGCCCAAGAAGCACCTTATACTCGTATAGTTATCTTTTTTTATTAGCCTTGCAGTTTTTTCCCACCATCACGAGGGGACAAAGAGTGCAAGAGCTAATCTTTGAATTTATTTCGGGGAGGAATGTATGAGCGTTAGTAGCGTGCTAAAGAGCAAAGGTAATAATGTCTTCAAGATTGCTCCCGATGATTCCTTAAGTGATTGCATTACCTTGCTCAACCAAGAAAGAATTGGTGCTTTACTTGTTGTCGAAAGAGATGGCAGGATTTCAGGAATAATTTCCGAACGTGATATCCTTCGCATAGCAGGAAGCAAGCCTTTTAAGCCAACGCATATTGTGGTGAAAGATGTAATGACTCCTGTTGCACGGCTTATAACAGCAACTCTGGATGAATCTCTTCAAGAAATCATGGAGCGTATGACCATGAATAGGATTAGACACATTCCCATCATGGATGGAGATCAAATTGCTGGAATGATTTCTATTGGAGATGTGGTAAAGACTCTTCTGATGCTTAAAGAAGAAGAGAATGAACACATGAAGAACTATATCTCTGGAAGGAATGCAGTAAATTTGTAAGGCCTCTACTCGAGCTCTGCTCTAATAATATTCGAACAGAGGCTGAGGAAATGCTCAAACGATTTGCCACAAAACTATTTCGAACAGAGGTTTAGGAAGGCGGCAGAGATAAAGGTTCAATATATTCACTGCATTACGTATACAATTCGAGCTTAAAGCTAAAGACCTTTGAGCTTCCTATTAAATGATCCAAAATATAGTGAATAAAGTGGTCGCTGCCCTCGTCTACCTCAATATAAACTAACGCTGCAATATAGATTAGTTTTATCCATCCAAAGAGAAAAAGTTGCCTCCTTTTTGAGCCGGGAACCTAGCAAAAGGGCTGTTGGGTTCCCGGTTTGTTTTTTTCCTCATATTCACTATTTGCATAAACCAGGGCCGATTCAGTAGGAGGAAAGGTGAGAGCGATTTGGAAAACACGGAACGAGGTGCTTCATACTCTAATCTCTATGCCCTCCATGTGCTAAGTGGTTTTAAAACAAAATAATGTGACAGAAATTTTGGTGAAATGTCTAAAATCTTGTACAATATCGGCGATAGTGGTGATCCAGATAAGTAATAGATAGAATTGTAAACGGATTAACACAGAAGACTTCAAATAATCACAGCAAGGAGGAGATACTATGCGAGCAATTTTTACATTATGTTTTGTTTCCTTATTCGCATTGTCGCTATCGGGCTGTGGCTACAATGCCATGCAAGAGCAGGATGAAGCTATCAAGGCCGCATGGTCTGAGGTAGTGAATCAATTTCAAAGAAGAGCAGATCTAGTTCCTAACCTGGTTAATACGGTCAAAGGCTATGCTGCGCATGAGAAAGAAGTCCTTGAGGAAGTAACAAACGCAAGGGCTAGAGTAGGCTCTATGGTAATAACACCCGAA
>JAAZON010000691.1 GCA_012797725.1 SAR324 cluster bacterium
CAGTGCAACGTGAAATTTAATCCATTGAGCATCACCGTAATCGCAAGGCCAAGCTTTAGAATCAACGGTTCTTTCGATATAATGCGCTTGGAAAGCTCCATCAAGAGCGGTATGAATGGTTCTCCATGGGAGTGGTTTTCCATGTTTGCTGGAAAGGGCGGCGGCAATCGCCAACGCTGTCGTAGTATCTGATTTCCATGCATCAGGTAGTCGATCAGGCAGAACATCCATGGTAGATAATCTCGGTGGAGGTGGAAGAAGGGTTGTTTCAAGGGTGATTAGTCCGGTGGGCACTTCCTCTGCATAAATACTGGCTGTACCGAAAATTAACCAAAGCAGCCCTTTATTGACAGCCTCCTGGACAGCAGTGTCAATAATTGAGGAATCAGCTTTTGGAATCATTACGGGTTCTTGATATCCTTCCTTTTGTACCTGGACCTCATGCTTTCCCGCAAAGTAACTATACAACGCTTGCATTTGTAACTCTTGCTCTTGCCAAAGACCAGGTAACTGATTTGGGACGAGTAATTCTGGTGCGACTTCACTCAATTCGGCAGCTTCTGGTAATACGACCTCCAATCCGGGTTCTTTCAAAGCGATTTCATCTGGGTTTTGGCGCCAAAATGTCCGGTGTGTATTGTCTGGTCTGGGCTGACGCAATACAAACATACCATCTCGACATCCATTTACCAAAGTATCAAGAATCGCTTGACGGTTAAGCATTTTTGGTAGGTGAGGATATTGCGCAAATGCAGTTACCAGGTCTTTTAATCGTCGGGAAGTATCTCCTTCGCGCCAGAGATAATATGGGCCACCAGGGAGCAATGCCTCAGCGCTCACTGCAGTTTCCTGGATGCGAATGTGAGTATCTCGCTTGATGACTGAGAATAACGGATCATTGGAAGAGGTGATTCTGTATGCTTGAATAATATTTGTCTCATCCACTGTAACAACGATACAGTATGCCTGGCGTATAGAATCCGGAATTGATTTACGCGATGCTTCCAGGTTGGCATTAAGGCTAGCTGATCGGACCGGATCAACTTGTTGTTCAGCGAGTTGCTTTCGTACCTCGTCCCACCCCAAATACTTCTTGATGGTATTGCGCGCTGCTTCTAATCCATCGATGGATGGAGCAGCAATTACAATGGCATTCCGATACACCCGCGGACGATCTGGACCTGTTGTTTCGTTGATGAAACGATTAGCCTCAGCACTCGGATTGCCAGCGTTGCACGCAGATTTGGGGCCAAGAATAATATAATGGAACTCACTATCGTCTTCCACCTGTCTCGGCCAATCCGGAAGTTTATGGACTTTTACGCCTTGCCCTGCGGCTCCTGTAATGAGACTGTTGAGTTTACCAATTTCCTCGACTAGACGAGTTTCTATCTCTTCCTCCGACACACGGAATCTACAAGCATCATGGTGCATCTGGGTGAGGTTGGGTCTGGAACCAAGCCTCCAGTGTTTAGGCAATCCTGCTGTCTGATCAAAGGAGGTTTCTCTGCTTTGTGTAAGCGTGTCATCGAGGAACCAGGAGAGGGATGCCCACCGCAACAATGCTTTTTCTAATTCAATTCTGTCAGGTCGAGTGTGACCGATCAAGACAAAGAGCTCTCGGGTCTGGATAAGTTGCCCAATTGGTTGTGAGTGAAGAAAAGTTGAAATTACAGCTTGCTCGATTTCTCGTCCACGTAAGGCAGGGTGTTCCTTTTGAATGTTAATAGCTTTTTCTAGTTCACTCTGCAAGATTTGTGACCATTGTTGCGGAGGGCCTTCATGTTCCTCTGCCGTTGCAATACTCGCCAGTTCACGAGTGGCCTCGGATATGTCATGACTACCGGGTTTGTTTAGGAAAACATTCGCTGAAATCAAAGGCGAGTCATCCCACTTCTCAGCCTCTCGCAAGGCTAGAGCAAAAGTACGTAAAACGCCACGCGTGCGTTGAAAACCTTCCAGATTAGTCCACTTGGAATATAGGACTTCAGTCAACTCCGGATGAAACGGGTAGCTACGTAAGAAACGTTCTTCAGCAGCTTTGCCTTCCTGTTGGATTTGTGCATCAAGATCTTCAATTCCCTTCAATGCTGTGACCACATGTGGTCGAAAAGATTCCCGGTTCTGCATGGACTCGACGGTGAATAAACGCCGACGTAAAACTTCAGCAACATCATCTTTGACGACAGGTTGGATGTTTTCCTCTCGTTGCCTGGTAAAGATATCCTCAATGTCTTTTGAAATAGCTCTTCCGGTAGGATCGCTCATAGCTGTATCTGTAGCGAGTAGCGAAGCTACGATGCAGACTCGGTCTACGTGGCTTGCAGCTTGCGTTAGGTACTGGAAAAAGGCCACCAAGCGACCAGACCAGCTGGTGTCCAAATCGACCGCTCGACGAGCAAACATAAGAACTTCATCCATAAGTATTAGGGTCGAAAGACCTTCGTTTGCGGGTAGAGAAAGCAAAGGTTCCAGTAAATTCTGAGCTGGCGGAGAAATGCGTTCCTCGGCTTTTCCTTCTGCGTTCAGAAGTTTTAGACCCGTATCTCCAGCAATTTGATAAGCTAGAATGCTCCAGGGTTGTTTAAGCCAACGAGTTTCACCATTTGGGGCTCTTGTTTCCATTCCCTTTTCCACATCGACCTTGTCGAAGCTGAGCGTAGCAATACGCGCACTGGGTAAAGGAATGCTGATTTCACTTAGAAATTCCTGCACCGCTGGTAGTTCTCTTGGAAGAGCTGATGGATCATTAACCAGGTGATAAAGAGTAATGAGGGTATGAGTTTTACCGCCGCCGTAGGTGAGCGCAAGTTTACGAACTGCCTTGTCGTTTTTACCGGCTAAACGCAGCA
>JAAZON010000692.1 GCA_012797725.1 SAR324 cluster bacterium
CACACCTGAAATTACTTGATCCCTAACTACACCAGGGCAATATGTCTCCCAGGGATAATAGGTTGGCATTGGTGGAACACTACACACACTCCCCTGGCAGATCTGCCCCTTTTTTGGACAGTTCGCTGTGAAATCCGCACACACCTTGCCCTTTCAATTTCCATCATTTTTGAAGTTGCCCTTTGTTCGTATGCTTCCATATAGTGTAGAACTGTTTGTTATACAAACTTGTCCTTCTGACCCTATGGTGCAATTTGCCCTTCTATTTGCACCTCCATACGCTCCTGAATTGGAGAGATAGGAATCACATGGCTCATTCATATATATGCTCTCTTTTCCAAAAAAGCCTATACCATGATCAAAAACAAGAGAGCCGGCAAGATAGCCAAAGACATGTCCTCCTCTATCCGTCGATTTCATGGCGTCAATTCTGTAGATTGGGTTAAAATCCGTTGCAGGAAGTACATTTCCATCATCGGGGTCGCCAAAATCCAATGACGAATCCACCGCCACAGCATCAACTAGTGTGACTCTTACTGAATCCGTTCCAAAATTGGCGTTTGCAAATGCTGCGCTTGGATTGAAACTGAGATTGGTAATAGTATCTATAGTAGTTGGATAGACTGAGCTTGGAAGACCTGCACCCTTCGATAAAATTACAGAGTTGTTTGTGCCCTGGAGCTTAACTCTAGTAGGTACTGCAAAAAGTCCTGAGTCATTGGCTCCAATACTTGGGGCAGTACGATCGAATTTCGAATAAAATTGGCTTCGGCCAAATATGGTCGTGAAACTCGTTGAGTAACTACGAAGCCATGACGCAGTGAAGCCAAGAGTTTGCTCCGCCGTCATAAATTCATCTGAGCGTTCCCTGCTAGCGCGGGTCATGCTTGCACTACTTGAAGTAAGATCCAGATTGCTAGCTATAACCAGGGCGCCAATAGCCATCAGCACAATCGCACCCAACATCACATATCCAGCTTCTTTTCTATTTCTAATTGAAGTGCCAAACATCGTACAACCTCTATCTACTAATATTTAAATTTCTAAAAGCAACTTGGTGAGTAGCTCTCGCCGTGAAAATACTTCCGTCTCTTAAGGTATGTGCTCCATCTACGATGACATCTATTCTTACACCAGCTAAATTCGTTGCGATTGAAGCGCTAGTAAGAGGCAGCACCATATCCATCCCATCAGTATCGATAAATGTAAGATTAACACTACTATTTGGGGCAAGCATGATTGGGCCGTTGCCATGATCGCGTGTTATTCCAGTATAAATACTTCGAGTGATAGGAGAGTCATAAGTAAGCAGGGTTACACCTGCGCCGAGACTGCCTGCTCTGAATGTAGTTCCAGTGGTATAAACCGCCCCGCCTGACAGAGAAAGAACATTCCCGGCAATTGCTGCAATAATACCTGAAAGCCCACCAATGCTTCCGGTACTAACATTATTTAGATATAAGTTGTCGCCGACTTTAAACCCTTCAGCACTTGATACAGAAACATTTGTCTGGCTTGCCGGATCGAAGTCAGAGGTTACGACTGTGGTTCCGCCTCGTTCATTTAAACGAAAACTAATGTTCTTGGATGTAGCATCAGTTAAAACTGGAAGTGTTACATCACCTAAAGCCAAATCGCAGATTGCAAATCCACCCTGCCCAAGTGGCATCCCCGAGCCCAGCATTCGAAGATCGAAAGCCATCAGGTCTAGTATCGCATTAGCTTCTTCAATGGCTTGAATTCTAATTTGGTGCTCGAATCCATGGCGTGTTGCCTGCATGAAGCTACTTAAGGTGGCCGCAAAGACTATGCTTATTAAACTAATGGATACTAGGAGACTAACCAAGGTTTCGCCTGCTTCTGAGACCATCGAGCTCATATTGTGACACAAGGTAGCTTTGACCATAGTCTACATTGTTCCCCACAACGGAAAAGTGTTGGTAAGGGTTGCTGCTCCTCCCAATTCAGAATCAACTGGCGTCACGACAATACTTACTGTTCGAGAGTTATCACCATTCACTGTGACAGTGCTTGTACGGGCGAACTTCATATTATTATAAATCACAAGAGGTTCACTTCTATCGTTAGAAGCGCTCAAGGTCACAGGGCTTAGCGTTGCGTACTCCTCCATTGCCTGCAGCGCTAACTGGAGTGCTATCGCATTTCTCTCGTTTCTATGCATTATTCTGTAAGAAACGATCGTGCTTCTCGCAATTGCAAGACCAGTAACAGCAAGTATCAAGATTGTAGCCATGACTTCGATGAGAGAGAAGCCTTGCGAGCCACCTAGAGATTGACGTATTAGGCTAAAGATCTTCTTCAATCTAACTTGCATAATGCAATAACCCTGTTGCGAAAATCGTACCGGTCTTAAATACAGCACCATCTTGGCGCAATTCTATGTCCACAGTGGTAGGATCACCTGAAGCATCTATTAAGTATCCTCTTGAATCGAAAATGACAGGAGCGCTAGTACTCACCGTTACGTCATTTGAGAGATTTTGTTGGAAGATATACTTGTCAGCTACAGCGGGATTACTGTAAGGAAGATAATCGAAGCCAACTCGATAGCTTGCTCCACCATTTATGAATTCAAAGACGACCCTTGTCCCCTCCTTTGTTGCCTCACTTCGAGCACGTCTCAAATCTGAATCTATCTCCTGCTTTGCATTTTTTCTGCCGAAGGATTGAATTAATTCTGGAACATTCGATGATGCTGTGTAGGCCAACACAAACAACAACAACACAGTCACTAGCATTTCAATTAGAGTGAAAGCAGACTCTTTACGATTAGAAAATTTAGTGGAACAGAATTTGTGACTAGTCACTTTCTTTCCCAGTTTTGATAAATTTCCAGTTGTACCTCAGTGTGAAGCTTATAAAAAACCACCTGGTTTTAGTCGGCAAATTTACTAAAGGACTTTACGAAATCTAATGATAAAATCTAATAATTAGGAGTATTTCGTATCGCGGGCTTGGGGCAAGCCCATTTTTCCTCTCCATCTTTAGCCTATCGAAGGAAAGATGCTCCAGAAGTGGAGCTCTTCACTCTTCTAATTTGTCAGGCTTTTGCAATAACTTCGAATTCTTAGCACAGCTAAACAAAACGATTTAAAAGATATTTACTTGACGAAGTTTTGCCCCAAGTAAATATTCTTTGCAACTTAGAGTTCTTCGATATCCTTATTCAAGGCCGCTTCGCTATGTGTCTTATCATTTTTAGCTAGTTCGTTATCCATCTGATCCATCAACTTATCAAGTTCTGCATCCTGCATGCCCTCTATCTCATCCTCAGTGAAAATATTATCCAGCTGAGCTGGAACCTCAGATTTTTCTGAAGATTTTGCAAATAGTTCCGGGGTCTTTTCAGGACCAAGGTCCTCCTTGTCTCTGGAAAGAAAGTGGGGAGATCCAGAGCTTAAAGACCTTAATTTTCCCTCGAGACGTACAAAAGCTTCGCTAAGGGGATAGTAGTGTCCTGGAATAGGACATGATGGCTGCCTAAGATTGCTCTCTAAAGCATCTATCCAAACCTTTCCAATTTTCATTCGATATGGCACCTCGTGTGTGGCATGGGACAGAGTTGTAGTTGGATCAAAAGCCCGAGCAAATGAGTTGCCTATCTCAACACCGAAGCCAATTGAGGAGAGAAGAAACACCCCCACTTCAATGGAAGAACAAGAGAATATCTGATGTTCAAGCACAAGATCATAGGTAATACCTTTCTTTTTAAGCTCTCGCCTATAGTGTTTGAACTCCTCCGCTGCTTTCAGGTTAAGGGCTCCCAGACCAAAGAAGCGTATCCCCCCAAGAATGAGCCCGAGACCAGTACCAATATCTGGAATAGCCGTACCAAGGTGGCCACTAAGTAAAAAAGTTCTTGAAAAGTTCTCTTCGATATACTTCCACTTTTCATCACCAAGAAGTCTTCGACACTTCCGGTAGTAAACAAAAGAGGCAATAATGGCGGCCAGATCAAGCGGCGAAAACCAGTTCATGATTTGTCCAATTTTGAGGGCCTTCTTTCCTTCAAATTCCCAATCTCTTAGTTCTTTTGCTGCATAGTAAAGAAGGGACTTGAAAGAAGGTGTATTAAATAGCCTTCCCACTTGGTATTTTGCAACTGGACTTAATACTCCGTTATTCTTGAGCTCATCTGCTACAAGAAGCCTAATTCCTGTTGAAAAGGATGGCGGTACTAAGCCCAGGGCAGCAGCCACAGTTTTTGCATTTTTCCAGATCTCTTCTTGTCCCGTCGCTTCTTGTTCGCCCATGGGAAAGACTCCCTAAAAAGTTTTCTCTCATATTTTCAACATATCCTTTAGGATCGGCCACTATTCGAGAAACTGTTAGGTATTTTTATAGAACATCTTTTGTGCCTTCTTGAGTCATGGATAAATCCACGCTTAGATTTCTTTCTATTTCAATAAGTTTCCTTTAAAAGCCCGTTAAGTCTTCCGATAGATAATTATATGAGGAAAAATAAATGGTTTTTGATAAATATTGGCCTCTTAAAATTTCTTTTGTGCTTCAATAGCACTGCTCTCTTAGCAAAAGACCATGAGTTTTGTGTCTACATCACCGAAAATGGCGAATTTAAGAGCAGCTCTTCCATTTCTTCAGTTCCTTTTAAATACAGAACAGGAGCGAAATGCTTTGATAAGAAAAGGCAAGATTTCTATCTTGCTCCCCCAGATGAAATTAAACTTAAAGGGGCTCAGCTAGAAAATACCTTAAGCACGGCACTTGGACTTGTGCATTTGCGTGGTGTCCGTTCAATGGAAAGCGTCTTTGGACGAAGTCCCAATCGGGCAATAAGTGAAGCAACCCAGACAGTCTCACGCGTACTAAGGCAACCCGGCTGGCCCTCAAATATCGGAGTGGTTGGGGCAGATTGGAAAGTGATATTTCTTGATGAAAAGCTTCCCTAGGCTCAGATCCCCTATTCCTTGATCAGTAATTGCCATCCAGGCTGGATTACAGCACCGGCCAACATCTACATAGTAGCGCAACGAGTTGCGGCAGGATGTGGGGGAAGCGTAATTTTGGATTCTCAAAGTGCCGATGCTCAAATGATGCAAGTGTTGCTACATGAGATAGGACATGTGGTAGAATGGTATTGGCTAAAGGGAAAAGGTGAAAGGGATCAAGCTAGAGCGGAAGGTTTTGCTACTTGGTTCGAATATTATGCTAGTGAATATTCCGAAATCACCCGAAAAAGTATTTCAAGATCAAATCTTGGAGAGAGTATCATAAATGCCGGCAGAACTTACATTTACAAAGACTCCTTTGCCCCCGACCTCGATTCCTACGCAAATGCAGCAGCGCCCTTCGCTGCGATAGTTTCAAGGAGAGGGATTTATGGACTTGCCAAAGTTTATAATGCAATGTCCCAAAACAACCTAAGCTTTAACGAAGCCATCAAGAAAGAATTAGGTTGGTCGGCCGAGCGCCTTATGAAAGAAACCTCGTCTCTCTAATAGCGGGACAATAAACCAAGTGGCAAAACCAGGAGCTGGGGAGCAGAATCTAGTATAAAAAAGCTGCTCCCTTTTTATTTCCGCTCACCGCAATCTGCTTAACAGTTCTCTTCCTTCTGACTTCGGCTCTTCTGCCTAAAATATATGAACGTTATCGAAGTAGGCTTGTGTTTGTGGACTGAATACACCCACAGCACCACTCTCCGAGCTTTTGAATTTATAGCTGCTTACTAATCGGTCTCCTACATATATTAAGATCCGGCCATCGGATTGGAGTTTCACTCTCAAGGTGTACGTCGTGCCTTTCTTTATCTTAAGAGCCTTGGATTTGTTTAGTGGAGCACTAGTACCAATCCTGCCTCTCTGGCCAAAGACTATAGCCCCCGGCTGCATCTGCACATAGCGATACTTCACCGAGCTTTGATAAGCAAAGAGCAAACCAGCGCGCGGTGTATAGGCCCTAGTGTTTGGAAGCTTTATTTCAATTTCAATCTCACCGGAGGAAAAACGGAATGGTTTTGCAGCAAGAGTTTTAAGCAAAGACACGTTATTTTTCCCTCCAGCACTTTGATACTGTCCTGCCTTATTCACTCTAAAAGCACCGCTCTTAACCGACCAATCAGAGTCACCTCTAATAGTGCCATCTGAAAAGTCCTCCACAACCGGGAGGACATCTTGATTCGGCGTATCAGCTCCTCTATCAACTAAGAATATGTCCAAATCAGATTCATAATGAGTACCAACCAAAGACGCCTTTGATTCAAAAGCAATAAAACGGCCTGAGCTTGAGATTGAAGAGGTCTCGGATTCGTCATTGCCTTGACCACCAGCGAAATCAAGTGAAATTCGTGTCGTTGAACCACTTGCGACATTGCGAAGGAATACATCTGAATAACCATTAGTATCCCCTGCAACTAAATCAGACG
>JAAZON010000059.1 GCA_012797725.1 SAR324 cluster bacterium
CAATTCCTATTTGCCCTACCCTCATAAAGTCATCAATATTCATAATCCTTGCTCCCGTTCGAAACTAAACATGATAAGTCTGAACCAACGAACTTACTATCAGGTGCCAACCATCAACAATCACAAACAACATTAATTTTAATGGAAGCGAAATAACAACCGGTGGCAATGTTGTTTGTGATTGTTGATGGTTGGCACCTGATAGTAAGTTCGTTGGTTCAGACTTATCATGTTTAGTTTCGAACGGGAGCAAGGATTATGAATATTGATGACTTTATGAGGGTAGGGCAAATAGGAATTGAAGTAGCCACCTTTGTCGCTGCTCCAATCTTGCTTCTGGGACTAATTTCAGGGTTGATAGTCAGTATTTTTCAAGCTGCCACTCAGATAAGTGATGCGTCTCTAGCCTTTATTCCTAAGATTGGGGCGACAGTTGGAGGACTGCTCGTCTTTGGTCATTTTATGATTGATCGCATCGCAGGCTTCACAATTTGGGTCTATACACACATAGGTACTCTTGGAGGCTAGAGTTTTGTGTTGGATCAAACTCTATTAGAAGTTCCTCAACAGCTCTTCCAGCGACTAGATTTGGTTTGGACCTTCATTCTGCTTTTTGTCCGATATTTATCCATGATGATGCTATTGCCAGGTATCAGTATGGGAATGAGAGGACTAATGGTTCGAGTTCCTGCAACCATTGCTTTGGCTATTGCATCGGTGAGCACTTCAAGGCTGGCTCCAGTTCCCGCAGATTATGTGCAGGTGGGATGGCTCATAGTCGCGGAGATTCTATTTGGTCTTGTAATCGGAATGATTCCTTACCTTATCGTAAGTGGTGCGCAAATGGCGGGACAGCTTACGAGCAACACGATGGGGCTTGCTGCGGGTAATCTTATAGATCCTTCACTTGGCACTGGCACGACACCTCTATCATTGCTAATGGGCGATCTTGTAATACTCACTTTTCTTTTGCTTAGCGGGCATCATGTGGCCATTTATTTTGCAGCAGGACTAGGCGGTGCAATCCCTCCAGGGGCATTGCTGCCCATTGGGTCTACTGCAGAATTGTTAGTCGATCGAAGTGCTTATATTTTTGAATCAGGAGTAATCCTTTCGGCTCCGGTAATTGTAGCATTATTACTCACGCAATTTGTGATGGGTCTTATTTCCAAAGCTGTGCCGACTGTAAATATCTTTATAGTAAGCTTTCCACTTACTATTGGCATAGGCCTCATAATTACCGCCTTGTCTCTTCCCGCGTTCATGCTTGCAGTGTCTAAACAAATAACAGGTGTGGAAGGAAGTTTGATGGTAGTTTGCAGAGCAATGATGCAGTGAATTAATGCACTTGGATAGCAGTGGGTGATTTGCAATTGCTTTTCATGAATTCATTAATTAGGAAGTCTAAAGATGATTCGTTTCCGCTCTCTGCAATCTGCTTAACTACAAAGAGCAGTCTGAGTCTACCTTAATGCTTCGGCTAACTACTCTTTTTAGTTTGTCAACTGAAATTAAAAAAACAGCCTTTTTATGAGGCTGGCTCTTCTCTTGCTCAAAGCTTGCAACTTCTGACTAAGCAATAAACATGAGATACCTTACCTTTTAGGTTCCCACAAGTATTCCTCACTTCCGCATTGTGTAGATGCATAACGCGCCATCGCAAAAAAGAGATCGCTCAAGCGATTCAAATAAATAATGATTTCTTGTGGTACATTCTCTTCCCGTTGAAGCTTAAGCACGTTTCTCTCCACACGTCTACAGACAGTTCGGCACAAATGTAAGGTACTGTTTAATGAATTTCCACCCGGCAACACAAACGACTCGAGATCCGGCAGGTCTTTAATCAAAGAATCAATGAACTCCTCCATCTCAGCTACATCATTTCTGTCGGGGCATTTTATACCGGAAGGTTTTTCATCTTCAGGACTTGCCAATATGGCACCAATATCAAAGAGTTGGTTTTGGACTTTAGTGAGA
>JAAZON010000060.1 GCA_012797725.1 SAR324 cluster bacterium
GTTTCAAGGCATGCCAGCAGATTTCAGCAAGATCATCTGCTACTGAACTTGGCGCTTCTATATTGTAACCGTCAAGCCATTCTCTGACATATCCTACTGGAATTCCGAAAAGCACACTCCAAATGATATGAGCCTTAAGGGGTCGTATTGTGCCATTTCGGATTCCGCGCTTGATATGTTTGGTAAGTTTTCTGCCAAGACCATCAAAGCCCACCATTGCCGGGTGTTTTATGATTCCAGACATAAACTCATTGTGTCTGCAAAGCCAGATATATTTTGAGAGTTGGTGGTTTACTTCCGAGAAACGGAGAAATGATTTAACAGTTTTTTTTATGACGACAGAGATTTCTGCGTCGTCAGGGATTGCTTCTTGAAGAGCAGACCTGAAAGCATGCATTGCTTCTTTGTAAAGCTCTCGCGCTATTTCTTCTTTATTTTTAAAAGTATGATAAATGGATCCGACACTGCATTTACTTTCTCGGCTAAGGTCAGGAATGTTGGTATTGAAATATCCTTGTTCAACAAAAAGCTTTAGCGAAGCAGCTAGAATCCGTTCACGAGGGCTAAATGATGCAAAGTCCTTCTTGAGTGTTTTGGTCTGGGTTTGTTGTTCTTTTGTTTCTGTCATGGGCATTTTCCTGGCATTTTGTAATTAAAATACCCTTATTGCACCAATCACGTCAATGAAAGAGCCGCAATTGAAGCCAAATAGAAGACTGCCCCCTTAATCGAGAGCATATCTCGACCCTGAGAGAGCTCCTGCTCGAATCTTTCTAGGGTCTACGAAGGCAGAAAGCCGGCCCTAAATCTTCATTTCTTGCGGAATATATCCTGGGCTCCTAGAGCTTTATAAGCCCGTAAGAAAGAGCAATTTTGGTTAGCTGGGCATTTGTTTTGACTTTTAACTTTTTAAGAATGTTACTCCTATGGGTGTCCACTGTTCTTATACTTATATGAAGGAGCTTCCCAATTTCACGATTGGTTTTTCCATCAGCCAAATGGGTAAGGATTTCAATCTCACGTTTTGTTAATGAATTCTCAAGCCCTTTTGGCGAGTTTGATTGCTGAGGATCTTCAGATATTAATGAAAGAGCTATCGAAGGGCTTACATACGAATGTCCATCAAGAATTGATTGAATAGCAAAGACTAGTTCTTCTGGGCGAGCATTCTTACTAATAAAGCCATTTGCTCCTGCTTTAAGTGCGGTTCGAATGTTTTGTTTGTTCTCTTCGCCCGATATTACAAGGACTGGAGCCTGGTTGTTGTTTTTGCGCATCTCTTCAAGTGCGGCGATCCCATCAATTTTTGGCATTTGGACATCGAGAATAACCAAATCTGGACTACATCCCATGAGCATATCGAGAAGCTCTTTGCCATCGGCGGCTTGTCCTACGATTTCGAAATTCCCTTTGCTATTTAGAAACTCGCAAATGGCTTCTCGTACAACTATGTGATCATCCGCAACAAGTAACTTAATCATAGTCTCTATTCCTCTTTAGATACGCTCAGAACATCGCTACTGCTTCCTTCCAAAGGTGAATATCGGAGTCCTAGGAGCTTTTCTTAAGTAAAATTTCTGAGTCTAAGCCAATGCCAGCAATACGATGGGCTATACATGAGATATCTAAAACAAGGTGTATTTATTTGATACTTAGCTAAATTTGCTGAGGTACTACTGGTCCTGGATATCAGAAAACCATCGAGATCACAGAGATCTCAGAAGGGCATGAACTTTGCGGTATTCCAAAAAAGGGCGTTTAAAGGTTAAAACTCTGCGATCTCTATGTACTCAGTGGTTAAGAAAAGAAACATGATCAAAGGAACGGGTCATTTGGATATTCCATAATCACAGAGGTCTCCTAGTCATTGGTTCTTGCTTTTTCGATATGGCCTGCAATTTCTCGACTATGAGTCCGTAGCTGATCTACTAAAGCCGCTAATTCTTCTGGTTCCACAATTCCTTGAAGAGAAAGTTCTGAATCTTCTTGTGCCGCAGTGCTGATATCAAGAGTTCCAAAATTGAGAATACGTCCCCAAAAATTTTGAAGAACATTAATAGAACGCACATCTCCATATTCAATAACAGTCTCATTATAGGTAAACCATAAGAGACCTGTCTTCTGTATGGCCTTATCAATCCCAAAAACGTACGCCTGATTGTATTTTCTACGTATAATCTCAAGGAGTATAAGAAACGGAATAATAGCAAGAGAGCGAGCTGGGAGGGCGCTAAGAGGATGATTAGGATTTGCACTGCTTAATTTATACATAAATATATTTAGTCCAAAGACCACTATAATCGTGAGAATCCAAAAGACCATGATGCCAATAAAGGAGCGATAGGCGGGAGTTAGCACCAGAAGCTTCTCTGGATCTTTGGGGTCCTTTACTAATTCCTCAAAGCTTGGGTAATGCTGCACGGTTGTCTCCTTTGAAAACTACATAAGTTGTACTTGGCCCTGCCATTCATCTCATTCTCCAAGTAATCCATACAAAAGCTCATTCAGGGCTCATGAGAAACTTTATCTATTAGCAATAATGTGTTTGGTAAGGCCTTTGCAATGAGGAAATACAGGAATCCTAGAAGTTATGTAAGAGGAAATATTTATATTGTCAGACCAACTAGTTAGCTAATGGGTTTTTGGCGCACGACAAATCGCTGACGTCTGGCAGGCGTGTCTGCCCGTTATTTGACGGTCTGAGTCAAAGCACTGATGAGGTTTTATGATAACATACGATGTTTGGAAACTTTTAGTCGACATAGCTCTTTGCGCCTCTTTAATCTTTTTATCCCTTCGCTTCTTTCAGACGGGATATTTAAATTCTCAGTCTCGAAAGAGCAAGGAGCTAGAGTTAACTCTTAGAAAACTCATTCAAGAGGCTAAAGATGCAGGCGTAGAGCTAAATGACCAATTGTATAGGCGTCAATTAGCCTTGGAAAAAGCGCTCTCGAATATTGAGGGTGCAGAGGAGAGAATTCGCTCTGTCTCAGAGCTTGCCGATGAAAAGTGCAAGAGCATCGATTCTCTTCTTTCTCGTACTCATGGAGTAATGAATGAATTAAAGCAAGTCTCGTCTGAGCCCAATAATGTTAATTCTTCAACTTCCAGAAGAAATCTTAGAGAAGAAATCACGCAAGAGAATTCTATTGAGATTCAAGGAAGCGCTACTCGTCAGAGGCCCACACAAAATAAACAGGCCAAAGTTTCTTCTGCCAACAGGGCTTATGCAGCTCCACAGCGCCCGATTCCCAGGCCAAAGGCGGATGTGAAGGATCCCTATGAGAACTGGCTTGACGAAGAAGCCTCTATTGATGAGGCCGCATTCGCGAAGACCTCGAAACTTCGTGATTCCATTGAAAAAGAGATTAGCCACCAGGAGCCTTTAGCCTCGGTTAAGACATCTATGCCTATGCAAACCAGTACTTCGGCTTCAGCGGGGGCAAGATTGCAGGCTGCTTTGATGGCTAACAAGCAACACGGACAAACAGGCGGACAAAGAATAGTCGAGGACATGGAGAAGATCTACCAACTTGCAGAGAACCTTCTTCGCTCAGGTCATGATGTTGATGCAGTAGTGATGAAAACTAGACTTCCGAATAGACGAGTTCAGGCATTAGCCGACATGGTTGAGAGGGAGAGGAGTTATGGATTTGAGGAGGAGGAGTCTGGCTCTGGAAAGGAAAGTAACCTTGGAGCTTTGCCTTCATCGAGGCAAGGGGCGAGATCGATTTAAGGAAGAAAAAGATAGGAGAAAGAGCTTATGGATAGAGGAACATATGCAGCGGCGTCAGCTGGGCTTGCGCAGCTTCGTAAGCTCGATATTGTCAGCAATAATCTGGCAAATGTTGCAACCACTGGCTACAAAAAACAGGTTCTCACAGCAGAATCTCAACCGTTTGACATGACTTTTGCCCAAACGGTTGCCAAACAAGACCCCTATGCCAAGGGAGATCACGACCGTAGTCCAGGAGTAGTCAACTTCAAAGAGGTCACAGACTTCTCTCAAGGTTCAGTTCAGACCACAGGCAGTCCTCTTGATGTCGCATTGAACAAAGAAGGGGACTTCTTTGTCATACAGACTCCAGAGGGCATCAGATATACAAGGGCTGGGAGTTTTACTCTTGATGGTGAAGGGAAACTGATGACTCCTGATGGCATGACTGTCCAAGGAGATGGAGGAGAAATAGTTGCTCTCGGTACTGGCGCTGTGATTAATCGAGATGGAAGCGTTCAAGCAAACGGAAATAATGTTGGGCGAATTCAAGTGGTGCACTTTGACGATCCCCAAGCTTCATTAGTTCCTGCTGGAAACTCGAGATATTCCCTTGCTGAAGGGGCGGCACAACCTCAGCAGATTGAAGCAGATCTGACTCCGGGAGCTATAGAATTAGCCAACGTATCAGCAGTTTCCAGCATGGTTGATTTGATTGCGGCAAGTAGGGGCTTTGAAATGTACACCAAGGCAGCCCAATCGATAGATGAAATGAATTCACAGGCCATTAGCCGTTACGGTAGTAGGAGATAAGGCAAGGAGCTAAGGAGGAATTATGATTCGTTCACTTTATTCTGCAGCAACAGGCATGACCGCTCAGGAGCTGAATGTAGATACTATTGCGAATAATCTTGCAAATGTTAACACTATTGGCTTCAAGAAAACTCGCGCTGAATTTCAAGATCTTGTTTACCAGTATCTGGTGGAGCCAGGTGCTCCGACGTCGCAAACAACTAAAAATCCAAGCGGAATACAAGTGGGTCTTGGTGTAAAGCCAGCAGCAACTCAGAGGATTTTCTCTCAAGGCGATCTGCAATCCACAAGTAATACGCTAGATGTTGCAATAGAAGGTGACGGCTTCTTCGAAATTACAAAGCCAGATGGAACCATCGCCTATACTAGGGCAGGCTCCTTTCAATTAAATGAAAATGGGGATCTTGTTACAAGTGATGGTTATACGGTTTCGCCAGGCATTCCAATTCCAGCAGAGACGCTAGCAATTAGTATTGCCCAAGATGGGAAGATAAGTGTCAGGACTCCCGGCAATACTACTTCTCAAGAAGTGGGTCAGTTGACCGCGGTGCGCTTTGCCAACAATGCAGGTCTAAGGGCAGTTGGTCATAATCTATATGAAGAAACAGAATCTTCAGGTGCACCAGTGTCCGGGCAGTTTTCGGAAAATGGATTTGGGAGACTTACTCAAGGATTCTTGGAGAGTAGCAATGTGAGCGTGGTTGAGCAGGTGGTTAATATGATTACGGCGCAGCGTGCCTATGAAGCTAACTCGAAGAGTATTCAGACAGCAGATGACATGTTGAGTAGAGCAATTAATGTTAAGCGATAAATAAAATGAGAAAAAAATTTGCAAAATTATTAGTGATTCTGCTTTTAGTTCTCTCGGTTTCAGGAGAGATCGTGATCGTTCATGCGGGAAACGCAGAGCCAGCAAAGGAATATGGACGAAGTATCATTGTTAATGGTCGAAGTGATATCACCGTGACAACCCCTTCTATTACTTTGGGAGATCTAGCAGAAGTCAAAAGTCTAAGCCCGTTGGATGATGAGACTGTAATAGGGATAAAGAAAATAATCATTAGTGAAAGCCCAAAGCCAGGAAAGGGCATGACGATAAATGCATCTCAGATATTGGATCGGCTGAAAGATGAAGGAGTTAATCTTCATCGAATTGGCTACACTTTTCCAAGTTTAATCACCGTGAATCGTGCTTCTCGCCTCCTTACTCTTCAAGAGATCAAACATGCTATTGAGAATTACTTTAAGGAGAATGGTAGAGAAGCTAATATCAAACAAAGTCAATACGACAAAAATATCGTTATCTCCCCAGGGGACGCAGAGATAAAAGCAATTCCGTTTAGTACTAGAGACTCTGGGCGAGGAGGTTTTGATGTTCAAGTTTCTGTAAATGGAGCAGAGGAAGCTCGCTTCAGCGTAATGACAGGGGTGGAGGAGTGGAAGGAGGTCCCAGTTGCAGCGAGAACCTTAAACAAGGGCAGTCTTATAGGAGCTGAAGATATCCGAATGGCAAGGCTCAACATTAATGCGCTTCCAAAGGATGTGGCAATGCAAGATTCTGAAATTATTGGCCGTGAAGTTGCGTATGAAGTCCCCCAAGGAGACTTCTTTAAGGAGAGCAAGCTTAACATTCCACCCTTGATCCCAGCGGGGCAGCAGGTGACGGTGCGTTATCGAATTAAGGCTCTAGAAGCAACGGCAGCAGGAATTGCATTGGATGCAGGTGTCAAGGGGCAAGATATAAGAGTGAAAAATGCAGTTTCAAAGAGAATAATTTCAGGGACGGTTATAGAACCTGGACTGGTGGAAGTAAGAAATCAAGGTAGTGCAATTAATTAATAGTAGGAAAGACCATGATAACAAAATCTGAGGCAATCTTTATTTCAATGTTTGGAGCACTCCTTGTTTGCGCATGCGCACCAACTCCCACTTCCCCACCTGTAATCCCGTCTCTTGAATTCTCCAAGAGACTGAAGGAGGAGATGTCTCGTAAAGATAGCTATCAAAATGGAGCGCAAATAGCAGCTGCTGGAAGCACTGTGAGTATACGTCCGATGATTGAGGCGGAAATACAGGACGATCGAAGAGCCAAGCTAAGGATGGCAAGTGCCGATAGCGATGCCGTGAATTCCTTTGGAAGCAACTTAGAAACAGCAAAAGACGCACAAACAGGTATAGCTCAGGGCGCCCAAGGGTATATAATGCATGAAAGCCAAAACTCCTTGACACGTGATTA
>JAAZON010000061.1 GCA_012797725.1 SAR324 cluster bacterium
AGAAGCAGAGTCTTATGGCCGCGCTGACAAGCTTCTCGAAAGACCCCAATGCCGGATATTCCTCCCCCAAGCACTATTACGTCATAAAGCTCTGCATCTGCTTTCTTGATTAAACTCATAGGTTGCCAACTTTGTTTTGAAGACGCTTAGTAAGCGCGGTTTTTTGTTTAGAAACTATACAGTCTGCAGCTTTTGCATACAACTATCCAAGTGGTTGTGAGTAATAGGAATTCTCGCTCTTCTGGAATAATTGCAGGCTTTTATGATACACTCTTCAATGATTATACATAACATATATAAGAACTTAAGAGTGGCAGATTTATTGCTTTGCATTGTCTGCGAATTGAAGTTCTTTAGGGCTTCTTGAAGGAACAAAGTATAAAAAGAACCCGAAGAAGAGCAAGATCCGAAATGGATTGTAAATGCATGGATAGCAGCCTCAAGGTCCGCTGGTGTCGTAGGCCCTGAGATTGACAACGGAATGTCGCTAATAAATAAATACAGATGTTGTCATAAAAAAAGAAGGCTTAATTAAACACGCAGGGGGTTGGTAATGCAATCAAATATAATCGAAAAACTTTACGCATCGTTTGCTGATCTAGAGACAGCCATTGAAAGCGCAAAGCGCACTCTTGCGCAGAAAGAGAATGTTCCGGCAGAAATCGTGGAGCGCTTAAAATCATATGATGGGATTTTGGCAAAACAAAGAGGGCTGGCTGCATCACTTTGTGAGTTTATAAATCAAGGAAACTGGGATGAGGTTTCCCGTCATGTAGGCCTTATTAATGGCCTTTCAGCCATGATTCGAGACGATGCTCGCGCAATACTTGCCGCATTAACTGACGATACGCGAGTTACCGAAGAAGAAGATATTAATTTCTGCTAATTTTGCGCCTGAAGCACAGGTAGATGCTGAAACAAAAAGCAGCACCTGAGATTTAAAATAGATCTAAGGTGCTCCTTTTGTTTTGGCATTTACCATTTTTATTATTAGACTATCAGCCCCTTCTTGCAAGTTTCCTTGCTCTTTCAATCAGCTTTCTGGGCCTTGGGTAATGAAGAAGATTTAATATTATATTGATAATAAAAAACGGCAAAAAGACCCTCAGGTCTTTTCTTAGGAATCCTAAAGTGAAGCCAAGAACAGCAATCGCCTCGTTTACTACAAGCGCAATGACCATTAAAGAAAAAGAGCTTGAAAGTAGGAGCGGCTCATTCACACCTCCGTCTCGAAGTATACAACTTTTTCTTAACCAAGAATCTGAACGCATCAAGAAGAATAACCCTAGGCTAATAATTACTAATAAATCTCCAGGGAAGATAAGAAAGGGAATCTCAAGAAATGGGCCATCAATTGGCATCACTCCAGAATTATCCGGATCTCCACCCCGACTAGACACAAAATAGAGAACGTAAAAAAGCACGAGGCTAACCATAAAAAATACGCACCACAAAACTTTTTGGATAAAAATCCCAGATTTTGCTGTTGCTGAAATCCCTTCTGTTTCCATGCTCATTGTCTCCCTCTCTTTACAGAAGTCAAATCTGAATAACCAATAAGACCATATCTCTTCTCGTCATAGCAACGAAAGGGGCGAAATTTTCCACTCCTGACCAGGCAGAGCAAAGCCCCACTTTTTCATTTTGTTCAAAATAGGATGTTGGCTTGATTGAATGCTTTCATGCGGTGTTGCGCTAAGCATTAGGAACTGCGATCATCAGGCTGGATTGATTGTGAGAGTTATTGTCACTAAGTTCTAGGCCAAACTGGGTTGTCTTCACGTTATGACAGTGAGGTAGGTTGCGGCTGGCTTGGAATGATGATTGAGATCACCACGCCCTCGTTGCACGAGGACTCGTGATGACGGGTGGGG
>JAAZON010000062.1 GCA_012797725.1 SAR324 cluster bacterium
GACATCCGGTAAGGTTGGAGGAGGTATTGTGCAAGAGCTGTCTCCTGAATGAATGCCTGCTCTTTCAATATGTTCCATAACACCAGCTATTACTACAGCTTTTCCATCAGAGACAGCATCCACATCAACTTCAATTGCGTTTTGAAGGAATGAATCAAGAAGCACAGGTCTATCATTAGAGACTTCAACTCCTTCTTCAATATAGTTCCTAAGCTCTTCTTCGTTTTGCACTACTCGCATTGCTCTACCCCCAAGCACGAATGATGGTCGAATCATGAGTGGGTAAGAAATGCTTCTTGCTATGTTCAAAGCTTCCTCCAAAGAGGCCGCGGTTCCACCTGCCGGTTGGCGCAGTTCTAATTTGTTAATCAATGCTGCAAAGCGCTTTCTATCTTCGGCCACATCGATTGAATCAACGGAGGTTCCCAAAATCTGCACACCCGCTTTTCTCAATGAATCAGCAAGCTTTAATGGAGTTTGCCCTCCGAACTGGACGATCACACCGTAGGGTTTTTCTCTCTCAATGATCTGCATAACCGATTCATAACTTAGGGGCTCGAAATAAAGCCTATCGCTAATGTCATAGTCAGTTGAAACCGTTTCCGGATTACAATTTACCATGATGGTCTCGAAGCCTAAGTCTTTTAATGCAAAGACTGCATGCACGCAGCAATAGTCAAATTCAATCCCTTGCCCAATCCGATTGGGCCCCGATCCCAAAATTATGACCTTCTTTTTGTCACTAGGAGGAGAGTCTTCCGAAAAGTCATATGATGAATAAAGATAGGGAGTCTCAGACTCGAACTCTCCAGCACAGGTGTCGACTGCCCTAAAAGATGCTTTCACGCCGAACTCATTTCTTAACCTTTCTATGTCTGATTCACCGCATTTTAGAAGATCTGCAATTCTTTTATCACTGAACCCATCACGCTTCAGTAGTAGCAGACTCTGTCGATCTAAATCATTTAAAGATCTTTCTTTTAATTCCTCTTCAATATCAATTATGCTTTGCATTTCGGAGAGGAACCAGGGATCTATGCCTGTTGCCTCAAAAACCTCGTCAATTTCAAGCCCACATCTTAGCGCTTCTCCAACAAACCAAAGCCGTTGTGCCGAAGGAATCTTTGCCTGCTCGAGTATTTCTGCTTTTCCAAGATCCCTAACAAGGGCTCCTCTATCAAAACCAGAGCTTGACATCTCGAGGGAACACATGGCCTTTTGGAGTGCTTCCCCAAAACAGCGTCCGAAAGACAAGACTTCTCCAACAGACTTCATTTGAGGACCAAGAGTCGAATCTGCCGATGGAAATTTCTCAAAATTAAATCGAGGTATTTTCACTACTACATAATCAATCGATGGCTCAAAGCAACTTGGTGTCTTCTTGGTTATATCATTTGGAATTTCGTCCAATGTATAACCAACTGCAAGTTTCGCCGCTATTTTAGCTATTGGAAAACCAGTTGCCTTGGAAGCAAGTGCAGAGCTTCTAGATACACGAGGATTCATCTCGATTACTATTAATCGTCCTGTTTTTGGATGAAGGGCGAATTGAACATTCGAGCCCCCAGTTTCAACACCAATTTTTCTCATTATTCTTTGTGAAGCGTCCCTAAGAATCTGATATTCTTTATCAGTAAGAGTCTGAATTGGAGCAACCGTAATTGAATCTCCAGTATGAATACCCATAGGGTCTAAATTCTCAATTCCGCAAATAATGACAACGTTGTCCTTAGTATCGCGCATTACTTCAAGTTCGATCTCTTTCCAACCAATAAGAGACTCTTCAATCAAAACCTCGCGATTTGGGCTTGCCATTAGAGCCTTGCCAACCTTGGCACTTAATTCAGATGCAGCATTTACAACCCCCCCTCCAGTGCCACCAAGGGTTCTCGATGGCCTAAGAATCAGGGGATATCCGATTTGAGCGGCAATAAGTTCTGCTTCCTTCAATGAATGAGCTATACCGCTTTTTGCAGAAGCTAATCCAATATCATCCATTGCCCTTCTGAAAGTTTCTCGATCTTCGGCAGTCCTAATACTCTCGACTTTCGCTCCTATTAACTCAACCTTATAGCGATCAAAGACCCCCCTTTCATCAAGTTCGAGAGCCGTGTTAAGCGCGGTTTGTCCACCCATTGTAGGAAGCACAGCATCTGGACGTTCAACTTTAATGATTTCTTCAATATAGTCTGCGGTTATCGGCTCAATGTAAGTCCGATCAGCGAATTCAGGGTCAGTCATAATAGTAGCTGGATTAGAATTGACTAAAATGACCCTAAAGCCATCCTGTTTAAGAGCCTTAATGGCTTGAGTACCTGAATAGTCGAACTCACAAGCTTGCCCAATAATAATCGGTCCAGAGCCTATTATAAGTATCGACTCAATGTCATTCCTTCTTGGCATTAATCAATCTCCCTTAATCCTAAGACTGCTGCCGCTACTATTTGTCCGTAGATTGAAGCCACCTGATGGAGATTCAAAAAAACGACTAGTGCTTTCTTTGTTTGGCTCAACGACCATTTCGAAAAACTGCCGGAACAAATACTTAGCATCATGAGGGCCAGGTGAGGCCTCTGGGTGATATTGAATACTAAATGCTCGTGCATCGGGAATTGAAAGCCCCTCAACTGTCATATCATTTAAATTCAAATGGCTCACTTTGACATCCTTTGGCAAATTTTCCTTAGTAACTGCGTAGCCGTGATTTTGACTCGTAATTTCTACGATCCCAGTCATTGTGTTTTTTACCGGATGATTTGCTCCCCTATGCCCGAACTTCAATTTATAAGTTTTACCTCCAAAAACCTGAGCCAAGATTTGATGACCAAGACAAATTCCAAAAATCGGAAATCGACCGATAAGTTTCTTAATCTCAACAACAATACCCTGCAGCACGGCTGGATCGCCCGGTCCATTTGAAAGAAAAAGAGCATCTGGACATAGAGAAAGTATCTCCTCCGCGGTTGAAAAAGCTGGTGCAACACTCACTCTAAAGCCACAATCCGTCAGGAGACGCAATATGTTATGCTTAATTCCACAATCCAGCGCAACCAAATGTGGTCTAGTCATTAGCCTTTGTTGACCATAGCGCTGATATCCACTTCCTAGTTCCCAGGCTCCCTGCTCCCAAGAATATGTTTTTCTACAGCTCACATCTGCCACGTAATCCTTGCCTAGAAGATGGATGTTCGCCTTTGCGATATCAACAAGGGTATCAATAATATTATCGTCACCACATGCCATAGCGCCCATCTGAGCTCCCTGTGTTCGTATATGTGTAACCAAATCTCTTGTATCAATGCCGCAAATCCCAAGGATTCCTCTTTCCTCAAGATACAGAGACAACGAGCGATCGGCACGAAAATTCGAATGGATTTTGCTTAAGTTTCGAATAATAACACCCTCCACCCAGATACGCTTACTCTCAACATCTTCGATGTTGCAACCCACATTTCCAATATGCGGATAAGTAAAGGTCATTATTTGCCCACAGTAACTCGGATCCGTGAGAATCTCCTGATAACCGGTCATTGAAGTATTAAAAACAACTTCGCCAATCACAGGCTTATCAATGGAATGTCTTGCGCCAAATGAGAACCCCTTGAAGATTCGCCCATCTGCAAGCGCCAAGATTGCCTGCTGCATGCCATCTATTGATTCATAATTTTTCAGCATAAAAATTCTAGAGCGCTCCATTTCTCATGACAAAATTCCCTCCTATTATCACGCTTTCAGCCTTTCCCTTGAAGGTGCGGCCAAAAAACGGAGAGTTCACGCTCAGAGAACAGTTTAAATCTTTGGTAAATTCCCATTCAAATTCTGGATCGACGATTGTTATGTCCGCTGCAGATCCCTTTGCCAGTTTCCCGAGTCCAAGTCCATAAATCTTAGACGCCCCACAGGTTAGGGCTTCAACAGCCCGCATTCGATTTAAGATTCCTTGTCTTACAAGTTCTAATACCAGCGGCAGAGTGCTTTGAAGACCAATAATGCCAAATGCTGCCAGCGGGAATTCAATCCGCTTCTTATCGAGTTCATGAGGGGCATGATCACTTGCGATGCAATCAATGGTTCCGTCTTTAACGCCCAGATGAAGTGCTTCCAAATCCTCATCGGATCTGAGAGGTGGATTCATCTTCGCATTTGTGTCATGTTCAAAAATTTCACGTTCGGTAAGGAATAAATGGTGAGGAGTCGCCTCAGCAGTAATTGGAACTCCATCATTCTTTGCCCTCCTAATAAGTTCTACAGAGCGAGCAGTCGACACATGGCAGAAATGGATTCTCCCCTTGGTCACACGAGCTAGTTCTATATCTCTTGCAATCATTAAATCCTCAGCACAACGAGGCATTCCTTGAAAGCCAAGCTTGCTAGCCTGAGCAGATTCATTCATGGCTCCCCCAGCGCATAAATAGGGGTCTTCTTCATGAAGAGCTATTGGAGTTCCGAGCATAAGACACCATTCTAGCGCTCTTCGAAGAAGCAATGTATTCATCACAGGTTTCCCA
>JAAZON010000063.1 GCA_012797725.1 SAR324 cluster bacterium
AAAAGCTTCCCCTTGCCAAGGGTGGCATTCCCCAGGAGTACTTCAATTTTATTCTTCTTCATTAGATACTGAACGCCTTGGGATAGCTTGGATGCGACGTCACGTGACCGGTCAACTATTTCTTGATAATTCGAGCTAATTCCATTTGTCTCAATTCCAAAATCCTTTGCATGCAGGATCCTTTGATATAATTGCGCAGAACTCAACAGTGCCTTGGTGGGGATGCATCCCCAATTTAGGCAAACTCCACCCAATGCTTCTCCTTCAATGATTGTAACTTGTCTTCCAAGTTGAGCAGCTCGTATTGCTGCTACATAGCCACCGGGACCTGAGCCCAGCACGATCAAATCTCTTGATTCAGTCTCCATTGGTAGACTCCTTTGTGTTGGTATATAACATATAATGAAGGTGCTTGGGTAGTTTATAGAAACTTTGAAATGGGCAATGACTGTGTATATACTTCAGTTAATGATTGAAAAGTACAAAGCGCATAGGGCTGTAATCTTTCTTATTTATCTCACGATAGTTCAATTCTCTTTTTGTTCATATCTAAGTGCAAATGATGGTAGCCATCTCCAGCTTGATGGCAAAAGCGCTATTATTGAGTTTTCAGGTAATATCGATTCGATTCGAACAGGTGGGCGCTTTAATCAGGTAAATGCTTCTCTTCTTTATGATCCACAAAAAAATCTTATTACAAGAGTCTCGTTTGAAACAAATGTATCTACCGTGACCTTTACCGAGGGTGGTTTAAAAGAAAGGATGTTTCTTCAAGCCATCGCGTCTCGCCTTCCTCAAGCGACAGCTCGTTATTCCAGCAGTTCTGTATCACCTACTGGACCAGATTCTTACGTTTCAGATGGTATCATTAAAGTTTTTGGAAAGGATTTTAGAATGAAAATTCCCTTCAACGTGCATTCTAAGGAAGGTAAAAAGCTCCGGATTAGTGGCAGTCTTAAAGACAAAGGAAAAGTTCTCCCCTTCGAAGTTCCAGGGCTTTCGGGAAACTTCAATGGAGTGCTAAAATTTGATTTAATGTTTATTCCTTAATAACGAGTCTGGAATAATGAAAAGAATCTCTTTAGGCGTCTTAAGTATTTTGTTGAGTCTTTCAAGTTCTGTTTTCGGGAAAGAGTTTCCTCCTGTGCTTCAGATGGGCATGTCAAAAACCGAAGTTCTGACCAGGGCAGGTTCTCCTCGATCGAAAACCACTAAAGAAATCAAGCGAGAGGAAATTTGGGATTATGACAAGTTCTCAGTTTCCTTCAAGGACGAATATGTTGTTGGTCTTAAAGGAGTTGTAACAACTCCATTTCCTACTCTTAATGCAAAAGAAAACAACGAAGCCACGTCCAAAAGTGCTCCTGTTAAGGAAAGAGAGACGCCTCCTGACTTACTTAGGAACATACTTAAGGAGCTTCCTGAACCTTCAAAGAGCAAAGTGCAACCACCATCAGTGCAATCAGGAATGGCGCTCCCGCAGCAGGCAGGAGCTCCAGGGGGCATAGTTCCAATGCCTATTGAGCCGGAATGAAGGTTTTGGGAGCGCCCAGGATACATTCGGCAAAAAATGAAGATTTTTTTTGGGGGTGATCTTCTGTCTTTGCGACTCCCATGAAGATCAGAACAGGGCCTAGACCGATCCATATAACTTAAAAATAATCAATGAATTTGGACTCTTATCGCTCTGGGAATCACTCTGGGTCGTCGTATGTTGCCGTTTTTGTGGCAACGAGAGCGCTCAAAAGCGAAGTTCACTTAGCAGACATTGCTTTTGGGGAGTGCTCTATACCTCATCTCGCCGTTTCGACGAGACAGATCTGATGAATAAATTTCTGATTGAAGATGACCGGCTAGTGCCGCTTTCAATAAGTTTTTTTGACTCTCGACCATCATTTCTAAGCAGCACTAGAGACACGACTTCGCCGAGGCTTCGTCGCGCTAGCCGAAGGAAGACAAATGACAGGGACAGTCTGTATCTTCGCAGAGGCGAGATCCAAGCGGTCGACCAATTGTTAGTTAAAATACGTTCTGAATGGCGCACTAGTATAGGGAAGTTACCGCTGCTAGTTCTTTTAATATCTCTTCGTTTGTAGCAAATAGAAGTGGCAATTCCATTTTATTGAATAGTGGTTTTGTACCACTAAAGGATGCCAAGACCCCACCCGCTTCTTTAGTAGCGATTGCAAGTGGAGTTACATCCCAAATCTTCCCTCCGCCTAGGAAAGCGCTCCCTTCATAATTCAAGAAAGCGAGCGAACATGATATTGCACAAGGCAAACCGATGATTTTGAAGCCAGCCTCCAGAAGTCCTGGTATAATTTTGGTGATTAATAATGTATTTGAATATAACCAAGGTCCACTGGAAATTATTACACTTCTATCAAGGTTTTGAGCGAAGCGCACTTTGTTAGCATTGAGAAATGTATTCAAGCCTTTTGCTGACCAGGCCATATTTTTTAATTCTGGTTGGTACATTACACCTGCCATTGCCTCGCTGTTCTCAATGTATCCTATTAAGACCCCCCAAGTGTTTCTTCTATTTGCGTATTCCCAAGTACCGTCAATTGGATCGATTGTAAAAAATCTTTCATGTTCGAATTTATGCGAAGAATCCTCTTCACCAATAATAGGAATATTCGGAAAAACTTTCCCCAGGATTTCGCTTATTAGTCTTTGACATTCTCTATCAGATCTTGTGACTAAATCCCAATCTCCCTCATCTTTTCTTTCAATGTCAGCCTTGGTCAGTTTGGATCTGAGTGTTAGCGCAAGCTCCCCAGCTTTTTCCACCGCATTGAGCATTGTTTCTATAAGTGAAGAACTAATGTCCACTGTCTAACCATCTCATAATAAGACTCATGCCAATTATTCCAATTGCGCCTGTGATTATCGCTGGATACTTCTTAGCCGGCATCGATCTTACTCGGTTAAGAAGATCTGGCAGCATATGTCCACATACGTAATAGGCAAAAGCCCCTGCTAGAAGTGCCGTAAACCATGGTGTCTCTTCAATCTGAAATTTTATTAAGTAAACAAACGCTGCACTAAGAAGCGTCACAAAGACAGTTAGTGCTAATAGTGCTACGGTCTTCCATAAACTTAATCTTGGC
>JAAZON010000064.1 GCA_012797725.1 SAR324 cluster bacterium
AACGTCCTTCATTGCTCTGTGCTCTTTGAGCAAATATATCAAGAATCAACATGCTGCGATCTATGACTTTAAGATCCGTTGAATTAGTAATCACCCTCCATTGTGAAGGCCTCAACTCGCCGTCAAAGATCAACAGGTCTACGTCATCACGAATACATTGGATCAATATCTCTTCAAGCTTTCCTTTTCCAAGAAGAGTCTTCGGATCTGGGACACGCCTCTGTATTATTTCCCCAGCCACCTCAACACCAGCCGTCTCTGCCAAAGACCGTAGCTCAAGAATTCGGCTTTCAGGGTCTCGGATTTCCCTGCTATATACCCCAACCAGAAGTGCTCCCCCAGCGACAGATCTGTGTGCTTGATCAGCGAGCTCTTCCTCCAAAGACTCAATTAACTGACGAAAATCTAGTGAGAACTGTGCTAAATCGCTGACTTTTTCCGTTCTCACAGACTCTGAGCTCCCTATCCCCTTTGGTATAATATGAGCGAAGGTCATGAGCACTCGATTCTTCTCCTCCTTGACGCTGACAACAGCATCGAGTCTAAGTTTCTCAAGGTCTGTGTATACATCTTTGGAAATATGCGCCTCTCCAAAGCGCGACGATAAATCGGCATACACAAGGCGCAAGCGTCTCAATCGTCCCTTTCCTAACCGATAGCGACCTAAATCTGGGAGATAAAACATGTTCTTTGTGCCGACTATGATTTCTTCAATCTGCCCTTCCCTGGAAATAAGCAATGCTATTTGCCGCCTAATAGATAGAGAAACCTCATAAAGCTCTCGGGCGAGTTCAAATGAAATAATATCATTAGCTGAAATTTTACGTCGGCTGAACTTTTCAACACGCCTTAGCTCGGATGATGCCAGACCGCTTGTATTGCCTTTCACTAGAAGAGACATATCACTCTGTTATTCCGCAGACGACACTGCATGCATCAACTAGATTCTTCGCAATAAACGGATTAGATGCAAAATTATTGAAACAGAAAGTCCCGATAACCTGTGCATTTGGGGAGAACCCCTCGAGAATTGGTTTTTCACCAGCGTACGATAAATTCATTACCTTATAGAGACTAATATCACCATCTAACATCCAATTATTAGCTGAAATTCCATTAACAACGGAACCACGGACTCCAAGAATACAATCTTCGGCCATTACTGACTCAGTATAGTTCAGAAAAGGATCATAAGCTTGAGCAATAGCTGGTATTGCACCTACGCCGCTCACATATCTTTCAGAATTGGCCCCTGTTGCGAATTGTTGACACAAGTACGCCGTTCCGGCTCCTTCAGAATACACCACACCGCCTTGAGAAATAAAATCTCTTATAGAATCCTTCATATCCTGGTTTGCACTAAGTTCGGCTGCGTACTCCCCTATGTTTCCCCCCGGAATATAGAGGCCTCCAAGCCCACCTGGGAGTCTAAGATCTGCAAGTGGTGAAAAGGAAACAAGTTTTGCACCAAAAAGACGTAGCAGATCCAAGTTATCCTGGAAACATAGTCCAAAACAACTATCGTCTGCCACACCAATTCGGCAACGGCGCATCATAGGAATTATTCCCTCCGTATCCATCTCAATTGGTGCTGCTGTATGTGCAATTTCTAAAAGCCTTTCTAGATCAACATGAGACTCAACAAGTGAACCCATACTGACAAAAAACTGCCTAGGGAAAACGGCTTGACCGTCCTCACGAAAAGCATCTCGCCCTCTGCTTATTGGGGCCAGAGCCTTGGACTCGGGCAATGCCCCAAGCAGCGAACTCATATTGAATCCCTGCAAAGCTGCATCATAAAAGCTTCGCCCCTTTGCCATTGCCTGAGTTGAAACACTTTGAAGGCGGTTGGCTATGATTCCCCCAATTTGTAAGCTAGGCGCAAGATCGAGAAAGCCACGAACAACGGCACTGAAGCTTGCTTCGTACTCCCCGGGGTTTAAAAGCAGTACAACTGGTGTCCCTGTGTGAATTGCAAACTCAGCATCTGAACCCTCGAGAGAACCAGGACGAGTGCCATCAAAGAGCCCTGCCTCTCCCTCTATTATAACCAGATCTGCACCCGTAGCGGCCTGCCTTAGTGTTTCCAACATTTGATCATTACCGTAAATCTGCTTATCAAAGCTTCGAGTATAGCGTCTCGATAAGCGATGATATGCATTAGCCTGAAGTAAGTTCGGGCCTTTAACGCCAAATGCGATACTCAGATTTCTTTTACGAAGTGCTACAGCAAGACCAATCCCAAAAGTAGATTTACCAACACCAGAATATCCAGAGGAAATTAATATACGAGGAATTTTCACTTCCATTTAGTTATCATCCATCCTTGAGAAAGAAATCTATGACCGACGAATAAATGAGCTCTATCAACGACGTCTAATTATAAATATACGATGTCCTTTCTCTTCTTCTCGTCGCAATCTTGTACCATCCAACTGCGGTGATTTTCTACGGTGAATTAAAATACCTTCTGGCTGCCAGAAGCCCTGCAAAGCTTCCTCAATTAACTTGTGAACCTCTTCGTCCAAAAGGATCTTTCGCCCTTCTAGCCTAAGCTCAGCTAGGTCGAGTACGACCCTCCCTCCAGGAACAACAACACGAGCAAGTTCAAATAATACCTCATTCATAAAATCAAGCCATGTCTCCAGATTTGGTATTGGCGATTCTGCTTCAAAACCGCGTGGGGCTTGCACCCTGGCGAACCACATCCGAAGCCACTGATCAGTTGAATAAAGCTTCTCTCCCGGAAGCGGAGGTTGAGTAACAACAAGGTTCACGGAAGAATCGGCTACATAGTCCAGTTTCCTAGCGTCAGACAACACGCACTGCCCATCAAGTTTGGAGTTTCGCTGTGCTGACGAAATACCATCACGAAGAACAACTGCTGTCTTTCTAAGTATTCGTGGAACTACTGCTCGATAATCAGGAGCCTGAGCACGTTTTAAATTCAGATCAAGTTGTTCTTCTGGAATGAGTGAAATTTGGGGATTTGTGTATACAGAAAAATATCCTGCAGAATGACCATGTAAAAGCCCAAGAGCTATTGTCTCAATAAATGACGCCACTCTATCATTGTTCGAATTAATCATATCTCGAAGATTGAGAAGCTCCCTATACGTTGCAATGTCATAAAATTCAGAGAAGGTCTTGTTGAACGCAGCAACATTCACAGGACGTTTCAGGTTTGCAAGTTGCAGTCTCAGGGTCACTTCTGTCAGATCCGCTGGTGCTAATTTTGCTCGTGTAACCTTCACAGCAACTGGATGCAAATCAGAAGCAAGCGGTATTCGCCCCATTAATTTGGACTGGAGCGCAGTGGTTCCGCTTCCAGAGAAAGGATCGAGTATAACATCACCTTTTGCGCTATATTTGGAAATGAAATATTCAGGCAGCGCCGCAGGAAAAGCATCAGGCCAAGACAAGGCATAATGCAGAGAGTGAGAGGATGTAAGATCCTCCTCGCTCCAGAGTTGGCTCTCCTGACGAAGAAATGGAGTCTCTATTAATTTAAGCGCTACCTTTGGGCTCATGCGAGAAATTATAGTGAGCAGCCAACAAGTACGCTATTAATAAAGTTAGAAACAAGATTTCGAAGCCAATTTAGTAATAAATTCGTAATGTTAGGAGCTGACATTCTTGCTTGCTTTAAACTACTTATTCTGAGTGGGCATGAAGAACAACAATGAGAGCCTTGAGCTCCCTTGGTTATTCACTGTTCAAACTGGGAAAGATTCTTTTTTGCAGGTTCAAAATTTGGATTTATCTGCAAGGTTTTCCTATAAGCATCTGTAGCCTCTTCTATCCTACCAAGCCTTTGATATAAGACCCCTAAATTATTCATGGCTTCCACATTGCTAGGATCCTGGACCAGACAAGCCTTAAGAGAACTTTCTGCTTCCTTATATTTACCAAGCTCTAATTGGGCCCATCCGAGAACACTCAATGCACGCGCATTGTTAGGATCAAGATTAACTGCCTGTCTCAATTTCTCTTCTGCCACACCTTCCTGTTTTTTTCTTACCAGAACAGCACCTAAATTAATCAATGAATCTATATCATTTGCATCAAGCGCCACCGCCTTCTCAAAGGCAATCTCCGCCTTATCGAAATCTTCCATGCTTTCATACACAACACCTAGGGCTCGATGCACTTCAACATTACCTGGCTTCATTAAAGAAGCCTTGCTTAATACTCTTTCCGCAAGATCATACCTTGTGGCCTTGTGATACAACAGACCCAAGAAAAAGTGAGCGTCATAATTTGATGGATCAATCTTTATAACCTTTTCAAATTCCGATATAGACTGCGGTTTCTGCCCCTGCTTTTGGAACAGAACCGCAAGGTTATAATGAGTTAATGCATTTTGATCATCAACAAGAGCTGCTTTGTTCAAAGTCTCCGTCGCACGAACCAAGTCTCCTTGTCGGTCATAAACGACCGATAGACCTTGCATGGCCTTAACGCACGTGGCATCTAGCTCAAGCGCTTTTTGGTACTGTTCTTCTGCGCTCGAAAAATTTCCCTCTTCCAATCTTAAACTTGCTAGAGCCACTCTATAATTGGCATCGTCTCGAATCGCAATAGCTTTTTCAAAACTCTGGGCAGCTTCGGCTCTCTTACCCTCCTTTGCAAGAACAACACCAAGATTGTAGTGAGCTTCTGGCATTTGCGAGCACATCTCTATAGCCTGCCTATATTGTTTTTCTTCCTCTATGGGGCTATCGCCTCGCTTTACTGCGTTCTTTACAATTGCAGCAGCTTCGTTGCACTCATTTGCTGCCAAAGAATTGTTAAAAACGAACAGGCACAGACACACCAACACTAATAAATTTAATCGATGCCTCATTTCCTCACTCTCCTTAACTTATGAATTCAAGGCATTCATAATCTATTGCTTAAATGCATTATATGCAAAGCCTTCCAAGCGCAAAAGCGCCTCCTGAAGTTTTTCTTCTGCCACAACAAGCGCAAATCTCACGAACTCATCAAATTCAGAGCCAAAAAGCACTCCTGGCATTACTACGATACCACATTGATTAAGCAGATTTTCAGAAAAAGGAATCGAGCCAAACGCTCTTTGGTCCTCTGGAAGACGAGCCCAAAGGCATGCGCCACCTTGAGCGGATTGAACTCTCCAGCCCATTCGATTGAGGCCTTCTTTCATCAAACGAAATCGGGCTAAATATTTCTCTCTGACAGCTTCCACAAGATCTTTTTCACAATTCAACAACGCAGCCGAGGCAGCTTGAATTGGCAGAAACGCTCCATAATCTACGTGTGATTTCAACTTAGAAATGAGGTTTATCATCTCCGGGTTTCCACTGATAGAAGCAATTCGCCAGCCTGGAACTGAATACGCTTTAGAGAGGCTATAGGTCTCTAGGGATCGTTTCCTTAAGAAATCCTCTGAAAGCAGGCTAACAGCACATTTGCTTGAATAGGCCATCTCTCCATAAACAAAATCATTCAGTACAAAACACGAATACTTTTCAACAATCTCTGAAAGCCTTTTATAGAAATTCAATGAAACCGACTGCCCTGTCGGATTATTTGGAAAGTTTAGGAGCAACATTCCTATTCGGGGGTTTAAAGCTAAGCATTTTTCTATTTCATCCAGCATTAAGTCTTCACTGGAAGAGATGGGAAAAAATTCGAGTGAAATTCCCATTAACAAAGCTGCCGAACGATACATCGGATAGCAAGGCGCACCCACCAAAACATGCCGCTTTTTTTGACAGACACACGCAAGAGCCAAGGATATTGCATCTTTAGTTCCCAACGAGACACAAAGCTCTCGATCGGGATCCAGTTCAACATGAAAGGCCGTCGAGTATTTACGCGAAAAAGCTTCTCTCAGCTTACGAATTCCACGTGAGACCGCATAGCGATGTTGTCCCGATTTCAGAGTTGCCTCTGTTAATTTATCAAGAGCGAGTGAGGGCGGTTCAAAATCCGGATTAACCATTGATAGATCGATGATCCTCTCACCGCGGGCCAATTTCTCAAGTTTTATCTTATTAAGGGAAGCCAATGGTTCTTCTTTCAACCATTCCAGGCTGTTCACATTTTCCATATCGAAATCACTTCTAAATCTGTATAATCATTCCCAATAACGATTAAACTTGCTCACTATAGCAAGGAAAAATATTTTTTATTTAAGTTATAGTCTCTTTTGGAGACAAAAGAAATTACTTCTATTGATGAAAGAGAATTTTCCACAATCTTTGACCCCATTATGCATTGTCAGCCCAGATGGAGATCTCTTCTGGTGGAACATGGCATTCCAGGATCTATTTCCAAGGGAGGATCTTTCCTCCACTTCCATTCAGGACCTGCTTTTGACTCCAGAATTGGTTGCATTATGCAAAGAAGGGCCCTGTCAAAAGGAACTGAAAATTCCAACTGCCAAACAGAATGAGCCTTATGTCCTTTTCATCAACCCGATAGAAGGCGCAACAGACAAATCCACTTTGTGCCTTTTGCTATTTCAAAAGGCATCATGGATCAAACAACAATCGAGGATACAAAACCTAACCATCACCGCTGCTGCTCATGATCTTGCTAATCCCGTAAGCGCCATATTTGGTTATGCAGATCTTCTACTGGAGAATGTGGTTGATGATCCGCTCTCGACACAACAAACTGACATCATATACAGGATTCGCAGCACTGCCTCTAGAGCCATTGAACTTGTAAAGAACTACCAAGTTCTTTCTCAACTTGATCGTCATACCTTATCGATACCTATTTCAACCTCTGAGCTGAACAAAGTTGTCATGGATGTCATCGACTACACTTGGAGAGAGGGTCCAGGAATAGCCAGTTTAAGCACAGAATTATCTAAAATCCCTGTTTACGTCGCCGCTGCACGCTTTGCAGTTGAAAGGGTAATAGCAAATCTTTTAAGTAACGCCGCAAAATACACTCCACCAAACGGTCAAATATCTGTAACCACAAAAGAAGAGGGTAAGAAGGCTATCTTCTCCGTGAACAATCGC